>CADCWC010000179.1 GCA_902806305.1 uncultured Thermoleophilia bacterium
TTTCTCGAGCAGCTTGCGCTTGCGGCTGATGTCGCCCCCGTAGCACTTCGCGAGCACGTCCTTGCGCTTGGCCTTGACCGTCTCGCGCGAGATCACGCGGGAACCCACGGCGGCCTGGATCGGCACGTCGAAGAACTGGCGCGGGATGATCTCCCGCAGGCGCTCGACGACGACCTTGCCGGCCGCGTAGGCCTTGTCGCGGTGCACGATGAGGCTGAGCGCGTCGACGATCTCGCCCGCGAGCAGCACGTCGACCCGGACGAGGTTCGAGCTGTCGTAGCCCGCCGTCTCGTAGTCGAACGACGCGTAGCCCTTCGTCCGCGACTTCAGCTGGTCGTAGAAGTCGAGCACGATCTCGGCGAGCGGCAGGCGGTAGATGAGGCTGACGCGGCGTTCGGTCAGGTACTCCATGTGGTCGAAGACGCCGCGCCGCTCCTGGCAGAGCTCCATGACCGTGCCGACGTACTCCTTGGGGACGATCACGGAGGCCTTCACGAACGGCTCCTCCATGTGGTCGATCCGGGCGGGGTCGGGCATCTGGGCCGGTGAGTGGACCTCGACCACCTCGCCGTTCGTCATCGTGACCGCGTAGGAGACGCTCGGCGTGGTCACGAGCAGCTCGAGGTCGAACTCGCGCTCCAGGCGCTCGCGCACCACGTCCATGTGCAGCAGCCCGAGGAAGCCGACCCGGAAGCCGAAGCCGAGCGCCTGCGAGGTCTCCGGTTCGTAGGACAGCGACGAGTCGTTCAGGCGCATCTTGTCGAGCGCCTCGCGCAGCTCGCCGTACTGGTCGCCGTCGGTCGGGAAGATGCCCGCGAACACCATCGGCTTGACGTCCACGTAGCCGGGCAGCGGCTCGGCGGCGGGCCGCCGGTCGTCCGTCAGCGTGTCGCCCACCTTCAGCTCCGACACGTCCTTGAGGCCCGTGATGATGTAGCCGACCTCGCCTGCCTCGAGCCGGCCCACCGGCACCATCGCGGGGGTCATCACCCCGAGGTCCTCGACGTCGAAGCGCGTGCCCTGGGCCATGGCCCGCACGGGCTGGCGCGGCCGGAAGTCGCCGTCCACGACGCGGATGAAGGCGATCACGCCGCGGTACTGGTCGTAGACCGAGTCGAAGACGAGGGCGCGTCCCGGAGCCGCACGGTCGCCGTCCGGAGCGGGGATCCTGGCGCAGACCGCGTCGAGCACCTGATCGACGTTCAGGCCGCTCTTGGCCGAGATGCGCACGACGTGCTCGGCGTCGTCGCCGAGCAGGTCGGCGACCTCGGCCGCGGCGCCGTCCGGGTCGGCGGCGGGCAGGTCGATCTTGTTGACCACCGGGACGATCTCGAGGTCGTTCTCGATCGCCAGGTGGGCGTTCGCGACGGTCTGGGCCTCGACGCCCTGCGCCGCGTCGACGATCAGGAGGGCCCCCTCGCAGGCCGCCAGCGAGCGCGACACCTCGTAGGTGAAGTCGACGTGCCCGGGCGTGTCGATCAGGTTGAGCTGGTGCGTCTCGCCCTCGTAGTCCCACAGGACGCGCACGGCCTGGGCCTTGATGGTGATCCCCCGCTCCCGCTCGATGTCCATGGAGTCGAGCATCTGGTCGCGCATCTCCCGCTCCGTCACCGAGTGCGTGAGCTGGAGGATGCGGTCGGCCAGCGTCGACTTGCCGTGGTCGATGTGGGCGATGATCGAGAAGTTGCGGATGCGCGCCTGGTCCACGTCCTGAAGGGTACTCGCGGGGCCTCGCGGCCGGGTGAGAGTCGGGCAGACGGGTACCATCTCCGCCGTGGCCCTCCGGACCGAGACGACGGCCGACGCGACGGGCCGGTCCTCGGCCGCCGACGTCGCCGACGTGGTCCGCATCGTCCTCGAGCTCGTGCAGCGCCGGCTGCCGGGGAGCGTCGTCTGGGTCGCCCAGTTCGATCACGACGACGACACGCTGCGCATGCTCGACGTGGCCGGGAACGCGTCGTTCGGGCTGCGGCCGAGCCAGGAGGTGCCGCTGCAGACGTCGTTCTGCCACGTCATGGCCTCGGGCGGCGCGCGACTCGTGCACGACGCGGCGGCGGACGCCGCCTACGCCGTGCTCGACACCCGCATCGCCCTCGACGTCCGCTCCTTCCTCGGCGTGCCGCTCGAGGTGGGAGCCGGCACGCGCATCGGCTCGATCTGCGCGTTCTCCCGCGAGGCGGCCGCCTACGGCGACGACGACCTGCTGCTGCTGGAGAGCATGGCGAGCCTGATCTCGGCCGAGCTCGAGCGGGCGCGGCGCGCGGCGAGCCTCGAGCGCCTGAACGAGCTCCTCCGCCACCAGGCCGCCGCCACCGCCCGCCGTCTCGCGGAGCAGGAGCGGCTGTACGAGCGCGAGCGCGAGCTGCGGGTCGAGCATCAGCTGCTCTTCGACCAGCTCCAGCAGGCGTTGCTGCCGGAGCTCGTCGACCCGGCCGTCGTGGAGGCCTACTACCGGGCGGGCGACGACCGCCTGCTCCTCGGCGGCGACTTCTACGACGTGGCACGAGTCGACGGCGACGTGCTCGTCGTCGTGGGCGACGTGTCCGGGCACGGCCCGACCGCCGCGCGCGTCGCGGCGGGCCTGCGGCTGGCTTGGCGGTCGCTGACCGTCACCGGCACCGATCTCGCGCAGGTCCCGGTCGGCATGCAGACCGTGTTCGGCGCCGAGCGGCACGACCCGGACCTGTTCGCGACCGCCGCGCTCGGGCGGCTCGCGGCCGACGGCACGTTCCGGTTCGTCCTCGCGGGCCATCCGCCCCCGCTGGTGCGCGGGCCGGCTGCGACCCGGTTCCTGCAGCGGCCGCCCGACCTGCCGCTCGGCGTCGATCCACGGGCGACCTTCACCGTCCACCGCGAACGGTTGGTGGTGGACGACGAGGTGCTGCTCTACACGGACGGGCTCGTCGAGGCCCGCACCGGCGGCGACGCGCCGCGGCTCGTCGGTCTCGAGGGGCTGCTCGCGCTGCTGCCGACCACGTCCACCCCGATCGCCGACGTCGTGCGGACGGTGCTCGCGGGCGGCGGCCCGTTCGCCGACGACGTCGCGGCGCTCGTCGTGCGGCCGGGCGGCTGACGACGGACGACCGCGCCGCGGCGCGTCACGGCTCGCCGAGCGCCGTCGGGGCGCGTCGCATGCGCCGCCGCAGAAGCCCCGTCACGAGCGCCACCTCCGGCAGCCGGGCGAGGCGGGACGCGCCCAGGTAGACGGCGCCCCCGACCGTGAGGGCAGCGCCGAGCGCGACGACCTGGCCGCCGAACGAGCGGCCGAGAAGCGCGTCGAGCGTCCACCAGACGGCCCAGGCCGCCGCGCCGAGCACCGCCGAGCAGGCCAGCGTGCGCGCGAGCCCGTCGAGGACCGCGCGCAGGTGCAGCGGCCCGACGCGCCGGCGCAGGAGGACCCACAGGAGGACGAGCTGGACGAGGTTCGCGAGCGACGTGGCGAGCGGGATGCCCCACCCGGTGCGGTACAGCGCCGCGAGCAGCGCCGTGGTGATCGCCAGGTTCGCGAGCGCGACGAGCGTCGGCAGCCACGGCCGCTGCAAGGAGAAGAAGGAGCGGTTCAGGAGCAGGATGACGCCGTTCGCCGCCAGTCCGAGCGAGAACGCCGCGAGCGCCTGCGCCACGCCCGGCGTCTGCTCGGCCGTGAACGCCCCGTGCTGGTAGAGGAGGCGGATCATCGGCTCGGCCAGCACCGCGCAGACCACCGAGGCGGGCACGAGCAGCCAGACGATCTGGCGGACGCCGTCGGCGAACTGCCGCCGGAAGGCCGGGATCTCCCCGGCGGTGGCCAGGCGGGCCAGCGTCGGGAAGAGCACCGCCGCGACGGCCACGGAGAACATGCCCTGCGGGAGCATGTAGACGCGGAACGCCTTGTCGATCGCCGCCGGCCAGTAGTCGGTCAGCGGCGCGACGTCGAGGACGTCGCGGTCGGCGAACCAGACCGCGATGGC
Organism: uncultured Thermoleophilia bacterium; assembly: GCA_902806305.1. Lineage (GTDB taxonomy): Bacteria > Actinomycetota > Thermoleophilia > Gaiellales > F1-60-MAGs149 > CADCWC01. Next base: position 3,951 of record CADCWC010000179.1, read on the forward strand.
CAGGTTGACGTTGATCAGCCCGAGTCCGAGCGTGATCGGTCCCATCAGGAGCAGGACCCGCCGGACGAGCGGGTCCCGGACGCCGAGCGCCGGTCGGAGCCGGCCGCCCCGACCTCGCAGCGCGCGGAGCGGCGTCAGGAACTGGACCGCCGTGCCGACGAGGACGCCGACCGCGTACAGGGTCACCTGGTCCCCGGCGTCGTCGAGCAGGAAGCCGACGAGCAGGAACACCAGGATGGTGAGGTTCCAGTACACGGGTGCGATGGCGGGCGCCACGAACTCGTCGAACGCGTTCAGCATCGCGCTGACGATGCCGGAGAGCCCGAGCAGGACCACCGTGGGGAAGAGGATCCGGGCCAGCAGCACGGTCAGGTCCGAGACGTCGCCGAAGCCGAGCGCCTCGAGGACCGCCCGGGCCGACAGCTCGAACAGGACCGTGACGAGGGTCAGGACGAGGACCGTCAACGTCAGCAGGGTCGAGGCGACCCGCCACGCCCGGGCCCGTTCGCCGCGATCGATCAGGTCGGCGAACACCGGCACGAACGCCGCCCCGAGCGCCGCGTCGGCCACGAACGAGCGCACGACGTTCGGCACCTGACCGGCGACCGTGAACGCCGTGGCCGGCCCGCCGGTCAGCCCGAGGAGCGCCGCCGCGACGACCTCCCGGGCGAGCCCGAGCACGCGCGAGAGCCCGGTGGCGAGCGAGAAGAGCGCGGCGGAGACGGCGAGCCGACGCGCGCGTGGCGGCGCGCCGGGGCTCTCGGGGACGTCCGTGCGGAGCCGCTCCTTCACCGTGCCGATGATGGCAGCGGGGGGCGTCGGAGGACGCGCCGTGTGCTACCGTTGCCCGAGCCCGTCCCTCGGGCATCCCTGTCTGCGCCCACACCCGTGGGACAGCTCCCAGACCTCAGAACGGGTACGCACCGGCACCTTGGCGAACATCAAGCAGCAGAAGAAGCGGATCCTCGTCGCGCAACGTCAGCGCCTCGAGAACCTGCAGTACCGCTCCACCATCAAGACCTACTTCCGGCGCCTCGAGGCGAGCGTGCAGGGCGGCGACGCCGAGGCGGTCGCGGGCGAGCACGTGTCCCTCGTGCGGCTCCTCGACAAGGCCGCCGCCCATCGTGCCCTGCACCCGAACACGGCGGCCCGCAAGAAGAGCCTCGCCGCCCGGATGGTGGCCGCAGGCCCGGTGGTCGAGGAGCCGAAGCGCAAGGCCCGGACGAAGTCGGCGGCGCAGAAGGCGTCCGCCCGCCGCACCGCGGCAAACCGGTCGAAGGCCTCCGCCGGCCGCTGACCGTCCGTGGCGGTGCTCGGCTGCACCTCCTGTGGACGGCGGAGCCGGGTCCGCCCGGTCGCCCGCGGCGTGCCTCGCTGCCCGCACTGCAAGGCGACGCTGCCGTGGCTCGTCGACGCCGACGGCACGTCGTTCGAGGACGAGGCCCGCGCGAGCGTGCCCGTGCTGGTCGACCTGTGGGCCGCGTGGTGCGGGCCGTGCCGCGCGGTCGCGCCGGTGCTCGAGGCGCTCAGCCGCGACCACGCCGGGCGCTTGAAGGTCGTGAAGGTCGACGTCGACGCGGCGCCCGACGTGGCGGCCCGCTTCGGCGCCTCCAGCATCCCCACGCTCGTCGTGCTCCGCGACGGCCGGGAGGTCGACCGGGTCGTCGGCGCGCTGCCCCGGGCCCAACTCGAGGGGCGCCTGGCGCCCCACCTGGCGGCCACGTCGGCCTGAGGCCGGCCGCGACGCCTGGCGCGGTCGGCCGGCGCCCGGCGGATGGCGCCTGACGCGGTGTGGCACTCTGAGGCGATGCGCCGCGCCCGCGCCCACGCAGCGGAACCAGAGGAGACGGAGCGGGCGCTCCGACTCGTCGCCACCGCGGTGGCGGCCGAGCGACCGCCGGCCGAGGTCTTCGCCGTCGTGGCCCGCGAGGCCGCCGGCCTGGCGGACGCCGATTCGGCCGGCGTCGTGCGCTTCGACGGACCGATGGTCGGAACGGTGGTCGGCCAGCACGGCGTCGGCACGGCCGTGCCGTGGTCGTTCCCGCTGTCCGGCTCGAACACCGCGGCGGTCGTGGCCCGGACGGGCGCCCCGTCGCGCGTGGACGACCTCTCCGAACTCGACGAGCCGACGGCCCGCCACCTGGCCGAGGGTGGGCAGCGGTGCGGGGTCGGCGTGCCGGTGCGCGTCGGCGCGATCCTCTGGGGCGCGATCGTGGCGGGCTCCGCGACGCCTCGCGGGCTGCGCCCCGACGCGACGGAGCGCCTGACCCGCTTCGCGGAGCTCGTCACACTGGCGATCGGGAACACCGAGGCCCGAGAGCAGCTTCGCAGCCTGGCGCAGGCCGACCCGCTGACCGACCTCCCGAACCACCGGGTCTTCCACGAGCGGCTGCGGGCCGAGGTCGGCCGGGCGCAGCGGCACGGGGCGCCGCTCGCGTTGGTCGTGCTCGACGTCGATCACTTCAAGCAGGTCAACGACGAACGAGGCCACCTGGTCGGCGACCGGCTCCTGACCCTGGTCGCGCGAGCGCTCGCGCGTGGGATCCGGACCGGCGAGCTCGTCGCGCGGGTCGGAGGCGACGAGTTCGCGGTGATCGCCCCCGAGAGCGACGGGCACGGTGGGCACGCCCTGGCCGAGCGGCTGCGCGGCGCGGTGAGCCTCGCGACGGCGGAAGGCGGACTTCCGGCCACGATGTCGGCAGGCGTCGCGAGCCTGGAGCACGCGGTCGACGCGACCGAGCTCTTCCGCGTCGCGGACGGTGCGCTCTACTGGGCGAAGGAGGCAGGCCGCGACGCGTGCGTCCTCTACGAGCCCGACGTGGTGGGCGACCTCTCCGCCGCCGAGCGGGCGCAGCGGCTGGAGCGGGCCCGTGCGGTGGTCGGCCTCCAGGCGCTCGCGCGCGCGCTCGACGCCCGCGACGCCTCGACGGCGCAGCACTCCGAGCGCGTGGCCGACCTGGCGCAGCGACTCGCGCAGCAGTTCGGCTGGACGGTCGATCGCACGCGCCGTCTCCGGGAGGCGGGCCTGCTGCACGACGTCGGCAAGCTCGCGGTGCCCGATGCGGTGCTCCTGAAGCCCGGGCGCCTGACGCCCGAGGAGTACGCACAGGTGCAGCAACATCCCGTGGTCGGGGCGCGCATGGTGGTCGACGTCCTCGACACCGAGCAGACGGCGTGGATCCGGGGTCATCACGAGCGCCCCGACGGTCAGGGGTATCCGGACGGGCTGGAGGCCTCGGCGATCCCGGACGGCGCCCGCATCCTGGCCGTGGCCGACGCGTTCGACGCGATGACGATGGCCCGGCCCTACGGCGCGCCGCTCGGCGAGGAGGCGGCGCGGGCGGTGTGCCGACGGCTGGCCGGTCGGCAGTTCGACCCGGACGTCGTCCGGGCGCTCGCGCAGATCGTCGTCCCGTCGGCCACGGCCCGGCTCGCGGCCGTCTGACGGTCAGGTCGAGGGCGGACGCCGGGGCAGGGCGGGCACCGGGGCGGCCGGATCGGCCGTGACCGCCAGCGCGACGGCGGCGGCCGTCGTCCGCGAGTGCGTCATCGAGAGGTCGATGCGGACGACGCCGAGGTGCTCGGCCACGCGCGCCATGCCACCCGAGAGGCTGACCTGCGGCTTGCCGCGCCCGGCGATCTCGATCTCCCGCCACGCGAACGGCACGCCCACGCCGAGCGCCTTGCCGATCGCCTCCTTGGCCGCGAAGCGGCCCGCGTAGCTCTGGGCGGGGTCGGGCTTCCGGTCGCACTCGGCGATCTCGCGCGCGGTGTAGACCCGCTCCCGGAACCGGGTCGGGTGCCGCCGGAGGGCGGCCGCCACCCGGTCGATCTCGATCAGGTCAAGGCCGAGCAGCATGGGGCCGAACCGTACCCGGCCCGGCCGCTCGCCGGATCATCGACGCCCTCGCCGACGGGCGGCCGCTACTCGACGGTGACCGTCTTCGCCAGGTTGCGGGGCCGGTCGACATCGAGCCCCAGGGTCCGGGCGAG
>CADCWC010000180.1 GCA_902806305.1 uncultured Thermoleophilia bacterium
AACGTGAAGTCCTTGGCGAAGAACCGCACCTTGACGCCCGCGGCGGGCAGCTTCCCGCGGTTCGTCACCCGCGCGACGATCGTGTTGTCGTGCCCCTCCCAAGGCACGTTGCGGAACGCGGGGTCGGCCGCGCTGCGGCCGTTCGAGACCTCGATGTCCGGGCTCTGCCAATCCGTGCTCGGAGCCCACGGCGTGAGCGCCGGATCGGGCTCCTGGTCGAGGCCGTAGCGCACGCGGATGGTGGCCGAGTCCGCCGTGGTCGAGATGACGTCGACCACGAAGTCGTTCGGGAACTGCGGCGAGCTGGTGTCGACCTCCTCGTAGTCGTCACCGGTCTGGAACTCGGCCCGGTCCGCGTCGGAGTCGTCCCGCAGGCGCAGGATCTCCGGGCGGTTCATCGGCGTGGCGCCACGCGACGTCACGTCCGAGCCGAACACCGTCAGCGCTGCCGGCGGGTCCGTCTCCACGCTCCGCCCCGGGACGTTCGGCCGATACTCCAGGTAGTAGTTGCGCCCGTCCGTGATGCGCACCTCGGCGGCGGCGAAGCGCCCGGCGGGCGGTGCGCCGGCTCCGGCGGCGTGGAGCGTGAACGTCTCGTCGACGTTGCCGAACACGCCGAAGTTGAAGAGCTTCACGCGCGCCTCGTCCACCCAGCCGAGCATCAGCCGGTGACCGGCCGAGGGCAGCGGCAGCCCTTCCTCCCAGGCCATCAGCTCCCAGCTGCGCGGGTTCGCGGAGGCGATGCGCGGGCGGAGCGCGGGGTCGTGGGCGGCGGCCTGGAAGTACTGGTCGTTCAGCTGCAGGTTGTGGCCCAGCTCGTGGGCCAGCGTCTCGTGGAACAGGCGGCCGGCCTGCGGCTGGGCGGCCCAGTCGTCGGGCATGTAGACCGCGCCGAAGGCCCGGAAGACCGGCATCGGGAACAGGTTCGCGGTCCAGCCGATCAGGTGCGTCCGCGCGCCGAGGTTGGCCCGCGGCCACACGAACCGGGACTGGGCCGTCCCGGTGGCGGGCACCGTCCGGACGACGATCACCAACGAGTCCACGACGCGAAGGTCGAGGAAGGCCGGGGCGTTCACGTCGCCGCCGTTGCGCTGCACGATCTGCGCCACGACGGTGGCCGCGAACGACTCGACCGGACTCCACTGCACCCAGTCCGTGACGCCGTCGCCGTCGTCGTCCTTGTTCGCGCCGGTGAAGTAGGTGCCCCACGCGCCGGGGAGGGTGACCGGCCCGACGATGTCCACGAGGTCGATGCCGAAGAGCCCGTTCGAGGCTTGGTCGAAATACGCCGCCACCGACCGCGTCTGCCCCGCCACCGTGACGCCGTCGACGAGCTCGTCGCGGAAGCCGTCGACGATGCCGGTCAGCGCCGCGCCGCCGGGATAGGCGGCGTCAGCGGTGTCCACGAGCACGACGGCCACCCGCCGGCGGCCGAGGGCCGGGACGACCCTGCTGTTCTGCGGACGGGTGAAGTCACCGCCGCCCCAGGTGCCGCCGGACGGGCCGGCCTCGACGGCGCCGAGCACGGACAGCGACGGGCCGGTGACCGGGTCGAGCCAGGTGTCGGTCACCTCGAAGCGGACCCGGGCGACCTCCGCGCCCGTCGTCCGGTGGACGGCGGCGAGCTCGTGGGGACCACTCAACCAGCCTGCGGTCAGCATGACGTCCGGCTTCGCGGCGTCGAAGCTGACGTCGCGCGAGTACGACACCATCGCCGCCGACTCGGCCGGCTCGACGACGAACTCGAGCTCCTCGAACGTCAGCGCCGGGTCGTTCACGACCACCGGCACCCTCGCCCAGCCCGCCACGAACAGCGGCTCGGCCGGGACGTGCAGCTCGACCGGCGCGGGCGCGGGGGCGGGCTCGGCGAGCAGCAGCTCGTCGCCCGCCCCGATGACGAACGTGTCACCGCCGAGCGGTCGGGCCGCCCAGAGGTCCGTCAGCCCGTCGACCAGCACGCGCGGCGGGGCGGCCGGGTCGTCCAGGTCGACCTCGACCACGCGACCGCCCGCCGCGTCGGCCACGACCAGGCGACGTTGCGCGGCGTCGGCGAAGGCCAGGTCGACCGGAGCCCCGAGGCCCGTGGCGATCGGCGTGGGCCCGGGCGCGGCGTCGAACAGCTGCAGGCGGCCGTCACCGAGGGCCTCCGCCACGTACGCGTGGCCGCCGGCGGCGTCGACGACGAGGCCGCGGCTGCGCCGGAGGAGCCGGCTCAGGACCGCCGCGCCGAGCGGTTGCAGGACGATCTCGAGCAGTCGGCCGGTCGGGCTGCCCTCGGCGACGAGCACGCGTCCGCGCGCGTCGTCGACGGAGACGGCGGTCGGGTTCGCGAACCGCCGGGCGAGCTGCACGGCCGGTGTGCCGTCGAGCGGCGCCCGCCAGAGGCCGAGCGCACTGCCCGCGACGAAGGCGGTGGCGCCCGCCTCGTCGAGGTCGAGGCTGCGCGGCCGGCCCGGGACCTGCGTGAGGACGTCGGCCTGCCCGGTCCCGAGGTCGACGCCGACGAGTCGGCCGTCGCGGTGGAGCACGACGACCTGCGTCGTGCCGGGACGGGGACGGATCGCGACCCCACCGGCCGCGGTGGAGATGACGCGCAGGTTCGACATGGTGCCCCCTCGTTCGTCGTGGCGCGTGCCACGATCTCAGGAACGAGCGCGCCGCGGTACGGCTGATACACCGGGTCGCGCTACGACAGGCTCGCCACGACGCCCGCCGCCCGCAGCAGGTCCGTCACGCGGAACTCGTCGCCCTCGCCGTAGGTCGGGGTCCAGTGCGGGTCCTGCCGCAGGTACGAGCCACGGTCACCGGTCAGGAGCCCGACGATGACCTCGGCCACGATCCGCCCGCCCACGGGTCCGAGGTGCGTGCCGTCCGCCGTCACCGCGGCCTCGCGCAGGACGTAGAACCAGAGCGGCGTGCGGCGGTGCAGGTCGAGCTCGCGCAGGTCGGAGAGGTCGCTCCCGGCCAGCTCGGGGAGCTCCATCGCCCGCGCCACGCTCTGGCCCGACGGCACCCTCAGGACGAGGGCCCGCAGCAGGTTGCGCGTGGCGAGCGACGTCGCCGACCCGGGCGACTGCCCCATCAGCCGGAACAGCACGGAGGACAGCGTGGTGTCGATCAGCTTGTTCGGCCGCGCCCGCCCGTCGCCGAAGTCGAAGAACGTCTGCCAGTCGATGAACCGGCGTGGCGCCCGTCGCCCGCCGCGCAGGTCGGCCGGGTCGTCCGCGTCCGCGGCCGCCGGATCGAAGACCAGGGCGAAGAACTGCTGCGTCGGGTCGGTGCTGCTCGTGCCGAAGTTGGCGCGGTAGCTCGGCCGGATCTGCGAGTGGCCGAAGCGGTAGGCGGCGACGGAGAACTCGACCGGGATGTACGGGTCGTTCCGCCACCGGTAGTGCCGTGGCCCCGACGCGAGCACGTCGTCTGCGAGCGGGCGACCGACCGTCGCGGGCAGGAACTCGTGCAGGACGAGCCACTGGTAATGCCATCGCACCGTGCGCTGCGCCTCGGCGAACACCTCGTCGGTGGTGTAGCCCGAGCCGAGCGCGGCGCGGACGTCGGCCACGACCACGTTGTGGAAGCGCACGAGCGCGAGGTGGAACTGCGAGACGACGAGGTTCTCGTCGTTGCGGGGATCGCCCGCGAGGACGGTCAGCTGGCTGTTCCGGGGCAGGTCGTGGCGGTCGAGTCCGTCGATCGAGACGGCCCCGGAGCCGGGCACCGCCTCGGTCAGCAACGTCGTCCGGCCGGCGTCGACGCTGCGGTCGTAGAGGTGCGGGGACACCCCGGGTCCGCCCCCGTAGAGGCTGTCGAGGTCGAGCGCGGGGATCCGGAAGTTGCGGATCGACTCCGGGTCCTGCCTCCGCGCGAGGCTCGAGGTCGGATCGAACGTCATGTCGTGGTCGAGGAACTGGCCGAGGAACGTGAACCCCGCCGTCATGGTCGGGTTGTCCGGGTTGTCCGCGCTCTTGGCCGGATCCGTGATCAGCGTGATCGGATCCGACAGGTCGTCGCCTGCGTCCATCGGCCCGCCCGGCGCGCCGAGCTCGGCCAGTGCGCCGCGGATCAGCGGCGTGTCGGCGGCGAAGGGCGGGAGCGTCGGGAACAGCCGTCCGAAGCGGCCGTGGTCGTAGAACGTCGAGCGTGGCGTCAGCTGGCCGGCGTCCGCGTCGCCGTGGCTCATGGCTCTGCTCCTCCCTGGACGAGGCGTCACCGGTGGAGAGGCCGGACTGGCCTCCCGATGCCGGTGCGTGGCAGGTCACACTAGAGTGCGCGGATGGCCGCCGCTCGCTCCCGTGACCTGCCGCTCAGCCGGTCCCCGTTCCCGCCCATCGCGGACTACGCGTTCCTGTCCGACTGCGAGGTGACCGCGCTCATCGCGCCGAGCGGCAACGTCGAGTGGTTGTGTGCGCCACGGCTCGACTCGCCGAGCATCTTCGCGGCGATCCTCGACCGCGACGCAGGCGCGTTCCGGCTCGGGCCGGCCGACGCGGCCGTTCCGGCCGCCCGACGATACCTGCCGGGCACGATGGTGCTCGAGACGACGTGGGGCACGACGACCGGCTGGGTGATCGTGCGGGACGTGCTGCTGATCGGCCCGTGGCACGACGACGACCAGGTGTCACACACGCACCACCGGACGCCGACCGACTACACCGCCGACCACACGCTGCTCCGGACCATCCGCTGCGTGAACGGCGAGGTCCAGCTGGCGCTCGACTGCGAGCCGATCCTCGACTACGGGCGCCGGCCGGTGCACTGGTCCTACACCGATCGCGGCTATCACCAGGGCCTCGCCCAGGCCGACGGCGTCGACCTGCAGCTGCGGCTGACCACCGACATGCGGCTCGGTTTCGAGGGGCCCCGCGCCACGGCCCGGACGCTCGTCAAGGAGGGGGACCTGCGCTTCTGCGCCCTCTCGTGGAGCGCGATCGAGCCGCCGTTCACGTACGACGACGCCTACGGGCGCCTCGTCTGGACCGCGCACCACTGGCAGCACTGGCTGGCCCGGGGCGACTTCCCCGATCATCGCTGGCGGGGCTTCCTGCAGCGGAGCGCGCTGACGCTGAAGGGCCTGACGTACGCGCCGAGCGGCGCGCTCGCGGCCGCCGCCACGACGTCCCTGCCGGAGACGCCGGGCGGTGACCGCAACTGGGACTACCGCTACACGTGGATCCGCGACTCGACCTTCGCGCTCTGGGGCCTCTACACGCTCGGCTTCGACTGGGAGGCGAACGACTTCTTCTACTTCATCGCCGACCTGGCCGAGCGCGACGACGAGCTGCAGATCATGTACGGCGTGGGCGGCGAGCGCGAGCTGCCGGAAGAGGAGCTCGACCACCTCGACGGCTACGAGGGCGCCCGGCCCGTGCGCGTCGGCAACGGGGCGCACGACCAGCGCCAGAACGACCTCTGGGGCGCGGTGCTCGACTCCGTCTACCTGCACACGAAGTCGAGGGACCGGCTCGACGACCGCATCTGGCGCGTGCTGAAGCGTCAGGTCGAGTGCGCACTGCGCTACTGGCGTGAGCCCGACCGAGGCCTCTGGGAGGTGCGCGGCGAGCCGCGGCACTTCACCTCGTCGAAGGTGATGTGCTGGGTCGCGGTCGACCGCGGCGCCCGGCTGGCGCGCCTCCGTGACGAGCCGGAGCTCGCCGCCTCCTGGCAGGCCGCGGCCGACGAGATCCACGCGGACGTGTGCGCGAACGGCTTCGACGAGCGTGGCGTCCTCACGCAGTCGTACGGCTCGCCCGCCCTCGACGCCTCGCTGCTCCTCGTGCCGCTCGTCCGGTTCCTGCCGCCCGACGACCCCCGCGTCCGGACGACGGTGCTCGCGATCGCCGACGAGCTGACGGTCGACGGTCTCGTGCTGCGCTACCGGGTCGACCAGACGGACGACGGCTTCGAGGGCGAGGAGGGCAGCTTCACGATCTGCTCGTTCTGGCTCGTCTCCGCCCTGGCGGAGATCGGCGAGCACGGGCGCGCGTACGCGCTCTGCGAGAAGCTCCTGTCGCTGGCGAGCCCGCTCGACCTGTACGCCGAGCAGATCGATCCCCGGAGCGGCCGGCATCTCGGCAACTTCCCGCAGGCCTTCACGCACCTGGCGCTCATCAACGCCGTCATCCACGTGATCCGTCTGGAGCAGGGCGCGGCGCCGGGCGAGTTCGCCCGCTGACCGGACGGTGACCCGCCCGCTGCCGCTCGACGCCCGGACCGTGGCCTCGGTCGCGTCCGCCGTCCCGGTCCCCGGCTACGACCGCGGCCTGGTCCGGACCGGGATCGTCCACGTCGGCGTCGGCGGGTTCCACCGTGCACACCAGGCGATGTACCTCGATCGGCTGATGAACGACGGTCGGGCGCTCGACTGGGGCATCTGCGGCGTGGGGGTCCTGCCGTCCGACCGCCGGATGCAGGAGGCGCTGGACGCGCAGGACTGCCTGTACACGCTCGTGCTGAAGCACCCGGACGGGACGTACGAGCCCCGTGTCATCGGCTCGATCGTCGACTACCTGTTCGCGCCGGACGACCCCGACGCCGTCATCGAGCGGATGGCCGACGAGGCGACGCGCATCGTCTCGCTGACGGTGACGGAGGGCGGCTACAACGTCCACGCCGTGACGGGCCGGTTCGACGAGGCGAACTCCGACGTGGTGCACGACCTCCGGGCCTCGGCCACGCCGCGGACGACGTTCGGGCTCGTCGTCGAGGCGCTCAGACGCCGCCGCGAGCGGGGCGTCCGCCCGTTCACGGTCCTGTCCTGCGACAACGTCCAGGGCAACGGCGATGTCGCCCGACGGAGCTTCGCCGCCTTCGCGCGGCTCCGCGATCCCGAGCTCGGGGCCTGGGTCGAGCGGGAGGTCGCCTTCCCGAACAGCATGGTCGACCGCATCACGCCGGTCACCACCGACGACGACCGCGCCGCGCTCGCGCGGCGCTTCGGCCTCGAGGACCGGTGGCCGGTCGTGTGCGAGCCGTTCGCGCAGTGGGTGCTCGAGGACTTCGACGGGCGACCGCCGCTCGAGGACGTCGGCGTGCAGATCGTCGCCGACGTCGAGCCGTACGAGCTGATGAAGCTCCGGCTCCTGAACGGCAGCCACCAGGCGCTCGCCTACCTCGGCCGGCTGGCCGGCCACCGCCTGGTGCACGAGGTGTGTCAGGACCCGCTCTTCGCCGACTTCCTGCTCGCCTACATGGACGAGGAGGCCACGCCGACGCTCGAGCCGGTGCCCGGGATCGACCTCGACGCCTACAAGCGGGAGCTCGTGGCCCGGTTCTCGAACGCCGAGGTGCGCGACACGGTGGCGCGCCTCTGCGCCGAGAGCTCGGACCGCATCCCGAAGTTCGTCCTGCCGGTCATCCGGCACAACCTGGCCCACGGCGGCCCGATCACCCGCGCCACGGCGGTCATCGCCGGCTGGGCCCGGTACGCCGAAGGCGTGGACGAGCGCGGCGAGCCGATCGAGGTCGTCGACCCGCTGCGGGACCGGCTCGTCGCGAGCGCCCGGCGTCAGCGCGAGGAGCCGCTGGCCTTCATCGCCGACCGTGAGCTGTTCGGCGACCTCGTCGACGACGAGCGCTTCGTCGCCGTCTACCGGGACCTGCTCGACGCGCTGCACCGCGACGGCGCCCGGGGGACGCTGGAGCGGATCGCCGGCGGGCCCACGTCCGCCTGATGTCCGGGTCAGACCGTGGCGGCCGCCGCCCGGGGGTGCACCATGGCCTTCACGGCCGCCGGATCGTCCAGTCCGGCCCGCAGCGCGGCTTCCGTCTCCTCGAGGCCGTCGCGCGGATGCCGGCCCCGAGGGCGTCCGGATGCCC
>CADCWC010000181.1 GCA_902806305.1 uncultured Thermoleophilia bacterium
CGAGGAGGGGACCGACCTGCAGCCGCTGTTCGAGACGCTGCTCGCCCACGTGCCCGCGCCGACGTTCGACCCCGAGCACCCGCTGCAGGCGCTCGTCACGAACCTCGACGCGTCGCCCTACGTGGGACGTCTCGCGCTGTGCCGCGTGCGTCACGGCGTGATCCGCCGCGGCCGCCAGGTCGCGTGGTGTCGCGCCGACGGCACGGTCGAGCGGCTGAAGATCAACGAGCTCTACATCACGGAGTCGCTCGACCGCGTGCCCGCGGAGGAGGCCGGGCCGGGCGAGATCATCGCCGTCGCGGGCATCCCGGACGTGATGATCGGCGAGACCCTGGCCGATCCGGAGGATCCCCGGCCGCTCCCCGTGATGGTCATCGACGAGCCCAGCCTCTCGATGACCGTCGGCATCAATACGTCGCCCCTGGCAGGCCAGGACGGAAAGAAGCTGACCGCTCGGCAGGTCCGCGCCCGGCTCGACCAGGAGCTCGTCGGCAACGTCTCGATCCGTGTCCTCGAGACCGCGCGACCCGACACCTGGGAGGTGCAGGGTCGCGGCGAGCTGCAGCTCGCCGTGCTCGTCGAGATGATGCGGCGCGAGGGCTTCGAGCTCACCGTCGGCAAGCCCCAGGTGGTGACCCGCGTCATCGACGGCAAGGTCCACGAGCCGGTCGAGCGGCTCGCGATCGACGTCCCGGAGGACTACCTCGGCGTCGTCACGCAGCTGATCGCCCTGCGCAAGGGGCGGATGGAGCAGATGGTCAACCACGGCACCGGCTGGGTCCGCATGGAGTACCTCGTGCCGGCCCGCGGGTTGATCGGATTCCGGACCGAGTTCCTGACCGAGACCCGCGGCACGGGCATCCTGCACCACGTCTTCGACCGCTACGAGCCGTGGAAGGGCGAGCTGCGGACGCGGCCCACCGGCAGCCTGGTCGCCGACCGGCGTGGCGCCTCGACCGGCTTCGCGCTGATGAACCTCCAGGAGCGCGGCTCGCTCTTCATCGGGCCGGGCGACGAGGTCTACGAGGGCATGGTCGTCGGCGAGAACGCCCGCGGCGAGGACATGGACGTGAACGCCACGAAGGAGAAGAAGCTCACCAACATGCGGGCGTCGGGGTCGGACGACAACCTCCGTCTCGTGCCGCATCGGGAGCTCTCGCTGGAGCAGGCGCTCGAGTTCTGTCGTGACGACGAGTGCGCCGAGGTGACTCCCCACCACGTGCGGCTGCGCAAGGTGGCGCTGCTCGCCGTCAACCGGACGAAGACGGCGCGCGCCAAGGCGCTCGCCGAGAAGCTGCCCGTCTGACCGATGGTGGAGGCGGGACCCGACGTCCTGATCTGGGGCGACACGGTCCGCTCGCACGCGCTCCGGCACGAGGTGCCGCTGTCCGTCCTCGACCCGATCCTCTACGTCGAGCACGCGGGCGAGCGGACCGTCGTGCTGCCCGCCGGCGAGGCGCTCCGGGCCCGTGACCTGGCCGGCGGACTCGTGGTCCGGACGATGGAGGAGCTCGGGCTGCTCGAGCTGATCGCCCAGGGCGTCCCGCGCGACGAGCTCCCGAACCGCTTCGCGGTCGTGGCCTGTGCCGCGCTCGGCGTCCGCGAGGCGGTGGTGCCCGCCGACTTCCCGCTCGGCCTCGCCGACGCGCTCCGGGCCGCGGGCGTCGCGCTCCAGGTCGACGATCGCCGGTTCCGGGATCGCCGGCGCGTCAAGACCCCGGCCGAGCTCGCGGGCGTCCGTCGCGCCCAGGCGGCCGCGGAGGCCGGGATCGCCGCGGCCGCCGCGCTCCTCCGCCGGGCCGAGCCCGACTCGGCCGGCGTGCTCGTCGCGGACGGTCGACCCGTCACCTCCGAACGGCTGCACGTGCTCCTGCGCGCCGTCGCCGTGGAGCACGGCGCGGCCGTCGAGGAGGTGATCTGCTCGCACGGGGCGCAGACGTCGATCGGACACCACGAGGGTGAAGGACCGATCCTGGCCGGCGAACCCGTCATCGTGGACGTCTGGCCGCGCGACGTGCGGAGCGGCTGCCACGCCGACATGACGCGGACCTTCTGCGTCGGCGACCCGCCGGCCTGGCTCGTCGACTGGCACGCGCTGTGCCGAGAGGCGCTGGAGGCGGCCCGCGCCGGCGTCCGGGCGGGCGTGGCGGGCACGGACCTGCACGCAGCCACGTCGTCGTTCTTCGAGGGTCACGGCTTCGCGACGCAGCGCTCGGTGCCGGGGACCACCGACGGCTACGCCTGGGCGCTCGGCCACGGGGTCGGCCTGGAGGCGCACGAGGACCCGGGGATGGGCCGCCTGCCCGCGCCGCCCCTCGTGGCCGGCGACGTGGTCGCCGTCGAGCCGAGCCTGGTCCGCCAGGGCACGGGCGGCTGCCGGCTCGAGGACCTCCTGCTCGTCCGCGAGGACGGCTGCGAGACGCTGACCGACTACCCGTACGATCTGGCGCCCTGAGGCTCCGGCCGCTGCTGCGGCGCGCCGCCGCGCAGGGACCCCACGCCACCCCCGCGCGGTGCGCGGGAGCGGCGTGACGTCCTTCGGGCTCCCCGCCGGGCATTCGCCGGCGACGCCGATCAGGCGGGCGCCTCCGTCTCGTGGGACTCGAGCACCTCCTCGCCCTCCTCGCCGGTGCGGATCCGCAGGGCGCGCTCGACGTGGTAGACGAAGATCTTGCCGTCCCCGATCGTGCCGGTGCCCGCGTGGGTGAGGATCGCCTCGATCGCGGCCTCGACGTCCTCGTCGGCGAGCACCACCTCGATCTTCAGCTTGGGCCGCATGTGCAGGGTCTCCGTGGCGCCGCGGTAGTGCTCGACGATCGCCTCGCCGCGGCCGGAGCCGAGCGACTCGATGATGGTCAGCGACGGCAGCCCGATCGCGAACAGTTCCGCGCGGATCGCCTCGAACCGCTCGTGCCGGATGTAGGCCTCGATCTTCTTCATCGTCAGTCTCCCGTGACGGGCGCGGTCCGGGCCCCGGCCGAGCGCGGGCTGATGCGGCGCGCGGGCGCGGGGATGTAGGGCGTGTACTCGCCGTAGCCCGGCATGAACTGCTCCGGGTAGCCCCACATGCCGTGCTCGTGGATGTCGAGGCCCTCGATCTCCTCCTGCGCCGAGACGCGCAGGCCGATCGTCCGCTTGAGCAGGTAGAAGGTGCCGAAGCTCGTCGCGAAGACGAACGCGGCGATCGCCACGATGCCGTAGGCCTGGACGAACAGCTGGTCGAGGCCTCCGCCGTAGAAGAGGCCGGGACTGCCGACTGCGGCGAGCTCCTCCGTCGTGAACAGGCCGCACGAGAGCGTGCCCCAGACGCCGCCCATGCCGTGGGCGGCGATGGCCCCGATCGGGTCGTCGATCCGGACCCGGTCCATGGCGAAGACGACGACGACCATGATGCCGCCGGCGACCAGGCCGATCACGGCCGCGGCCCAGTTCTCGACGAAGGCGCAGGGCGCCGTGATGGCCACGAGGCCCGCGATCGCGCCGTTGCCGGCCATGCCGATGTCGACGGTGCGCTGCGACACGTAGCCCACGATGATGGCGCCCAGCACGCCGCAGGCGGCGGCGATGTTGGTCGTCACCGCGATGTCGGCGATCTGCGTCGTGGCGCCCATCGTCGAGCCCGCGTTGAAGCCGAGCCACCCGAACCAGAGGATGATCACGCCGAGCATCGCGAGCGGCATCGAGTGGCCCGGGATCGGCCGCGGCTTGCCGTCCGGTCCGTACTTGCCGAGCCGGGCGCCGATCACCACGGTGCCCGCGAGCGCGGCCGTGGCACCGACCAGGTGGACGACGGACGAGCCCGCGAAGTCCTGCATGCCGGCGTCGGTCAGCCAGCCGCCGCCCCAGACCCAGTGGCCGACGATCGGGTAGATGAGCGACGCGAACACGATCGCGAAGGCGACGTAGACGCGGAACTTGGTGCGGTCGAGCATCGTGCCCCAGACGATCGCGAGCGACACCGCGCAGAACACGACCTGGAACCAGTACTTGGCCGACAGCGGGATGGACGCCCAGGACAGCGATTCGAAGACGGTGTCGACCTGGTCGCCCGAGACGCTCAGGAAGAAGCCCTCCGTCCCGATGAAGCTGCCCGAGTCGGTCCCGAACGCGAACGCGAAGCCGACGGCCCAGAAGGCCACGAACGCGATCGAGAGGTTGACGAAGATCTTGGCCACCACGGCTCCGACGTTCTTGCCGCGCGAGAAGCCGACCTCCAGCATGGCGAAGCCCGCCTGCATGAAGAACACCAGTCCGGCGGCGATGACCACCCACAGGGTGTTCATGGCCAGCGCCAGATCGGCTGGTGTGGATTCCGGTGTCACAGGTCGCCCTCCCGTATGAGCGCATGAAAAAAGCCGCCCTGGAAAGGATCCAGAGCGGCCACGTTGCCGAACGAGTCCGGCAACGCTGCCGGGCTCGATCTCAGTATGGGATGGGCGTCGGACGACGTCAAGCGTGACCCGTCGGCCGCAGGAGCGGACGCGCCGCCGTCAGCTGCGGGTCGGCATCGCGGCCCGGGGCGTCGTGCCGGAGTCGATCCGATGCCGCACAATGCCCGGCATGGACGTCGGCCCTCCGCCCGCGGCCCGGGCCACCGAGGAGGTCGCGTTCTCGTCGGCCACCGGGCGGTGGATCCTCCTGGCCACGGTCCTCGGCTCGGGGGTGGCGGGCCTCGACGCGACCGTGGTCAACGTCGCCCTGCCCGCCATCGGTGACGACCTCGGCGGCGGCGTGTCGGGCCTGCAGTGGACGCTCAACGGCTACCTGCTGACGCTGTCGGCGCTGATCCTGCTCGGTGGCTCGCTCGGCGACCGCTACGGCCGGCGGCGGGTGTTCCTCGTCGGCGTCGTCTGGTTCGCGATCGCCTCGCTGCTCTGCGGTCTGGCCACGAACGTGGAGACGCTGATCGCGGCGCGCGCGCTGCAGGGCGTCGGCGGCGCGCTGCTCACCCCCGGCAGCCTCGCGATCATCCAGGCCGGCTTCCGCCCCGAGGACCGCGCCCGGGCGGTCGGCGCCTGGTCCGGGCTCGGCGGCATCGCCTACGCCGCCGGGCCGTTCGCCGGCGGCTGGCTGATCGACGTCGTCTCGTGGCGGGCGATCTTCCTGCTCAACCTGCCGCTCGCCCTGGTCGTCGTCCTCGTGACCCTTCGCCACGTGCCCGAGACGGCCGACCCCGAGCGCGTCCCGGGGCTGGACGTGGCGGGCGCGGTGCTCGGCATCGTCGGCCTGGCGGCCGGCACGTACGCGTTGATCGAGGGGCCGGGACGCGGGATCGACGACCCGACGGTGATCGCGACCGCGTTCGTCGGCGTCGCCGCGCTGGCGCTGTTCGCGCGGGTCGAGGCCACGAGTCCGCACCCGATGCTGCCGCTCGACATCTTCCGCTCGCGCCAGTTCTCGGCCGCGAACGCGGTCACGGTGACGGTCTACGCCGCGCTCGGCGGCATGCTGTTCCTGTTCGTCGTACAGCTCCAGATCGTGCTCGGATACTCGCCGCTCGAGGCGGGCGCGGCGGCGATGCCGAGCACGCTGCTGATGCTGGTGCTCTCCTCGTCGGCGGGCGCGCTCGCCGAGCGGATCGGCCCGCGTCTGCCCATGACGGTGGGACCACTCGCGGTGGGGCTCGCCATGGCGATGCTCAGCCGCATCGACGCCGGCTCCGACTACCTGACCGGCGTGCTGCCGGGCGTGATCGTGTTCGGGCTGGCGCTCAGCCTGATGGTCGCGCCGCTCACGGCGACGGTGATGGCCGCCGCTCCGGCGCGTCACGCGGGGGTCGCGTCGGGCATCAACAACGCCGTGGCGCGGACCGCCTCCCTGCTCGCGGTGGCGGTCCTGCCGCCGCTCGCGGGGTTGACGGGGGACGCGTACACGGATCCCGCCGCGTTCACCGACGGCTACCGGCTCGCGATGCTGATCGCCGCGGGCCTGGCCGCCGTCGGGGGCGTCACGGCGTTCCTGACCATCTCGAACCGGCTCGGCGGCGAGCTCGAGACGCCGCACGACCACCACTGCGCCCTCGACGCGCCGCCGCTGCGCGGCGCCCCGGCGCCCGGCGACTGACGAGACACGCGTCCCGTGTCCGGCCCGCTGCAGCTGTTCTCGGAGCTCGTCGTGCGGCGCACCCGGGCGCGGCACCGATCGAGCGCCGAGCGGTCGCTGGCCGCGCCGGAGCACGCCTGGACCCTCGTGGCGGACGCGTCGCTCTGGTCGCTCTGGATGCCGGGCGTGGCGTCGTTGCTCGAGCCTGCACGGCCGCTCCGCCGTGGCCTTCGGCTCCGGGTCGCGGTCCGACCCGCGGGCGGGCGCCTCGGGCTCGGAGCCGCGCGCGAGGGTCACGTCCAGGTCGACGGGCTCGCCGACGACGTGCTGGCCTGGACGCTGATCGCCGGGAGCCGCGTCGAGGTCTACCGCCTGCAGCGGTCCGGCGGGCGCTACCGGCTCGAGGTCGAGGGCGGCGACCACGCCGACGCGGTGCTCGCAGGCCTCGACCGTGAGACCACGCCGATCGGCTGAGCGCGGCGCCCGAGTCCGTCGCTACCGTGCCGCCATGGAGATCGTCTCGCGCGACGGCGTGACGCCGTTCATCACCCTGGACGGCTCGGAGATCCGGGAGTACGCCCATCCTCGGAGCTCGCCCGCGGAGGCGCAGAGCCTCGCCGAGGCGACCGTCCCGGTCGGCGGGTGCACGCTCGCCCACCATCACCTCGTGACCGAGGAGCTCTACCTGTTCGTCGCCGGCCGCGGGACGCTGCGACTCGGCGACGAGTCCGCCGCGGTGCGGGCCGGTGACTGCGTCGTGATCCCGCCCGGTGTCGTGCACGGCCTGGTCAACGACGGCGACGAGCCGCTCGTCCTGCTCTGCTGCTGCGCACCGGCCTACCGCCACGAGGACACGGTGCTCGAGGGCGACGGTGACGAGCCCGGCTGACGTGCGGGCCGGCGCTATACTGCGCGCCATGGATACGCGGAACCTGCGTCTTCGCCGCCCCTAGCGACCGGACCCGGCGCCCGCCGGACCCGCGCTCGCCCCGTGCCTCTCCCTCACCGGAGGGGCTTTTTTGTGCCCTGGCCCTGACCTTCGACCCGTGAGAGGAGGGAGACGATGGAGCGATACGACCCCGCCGTGGTCGAGCCGCGCCGGCAGGCCGTGTGGGCCGCCGAGCGCGCGTTCGAGACGCCGCAGGGCGCCGAGGCGTCCGACGACCGGCCGAGGAGCTACGTGCTCGAGATGCTCCCGTACCCCTCGGGCGAGCTCCACATGGGGCACGTCACGAACTACACCATGGGAGACGTCGTCTCCCACTACCGCCGCCGGAACGGGTTCCGGGTGCTGCACCCGATGGGCTACGACGCGTTCGGGCTGAACGCCGAGAACGCCGCCATCCGCACCGGCGAGCACCCGGCCGAGGTGACGCGCCGGAACATCGCCACGATCCGCTCCCAGATGCACCGCATGGGCTGGTCGATCGACTGGAGCCGCGAGCTCGCGACGTCCGACCCGCGCTACTACCGCTGGACGCAGTGGATCTTCCTGCGGCTGCTGGAACGAGGCCTCGCCTACAAGCGCGAGGCGCTCGTGAACTGGTGCCCGCAGGACCAGACGGTGCTGGCCAACGAGCAGGTCATCGACGGTCGCTGCGAGCGTTGCGGCTCCGAGGTCGGGAAGCGCAACCTGTCGCAGTGGTTCTTCCGGATCACGGACTACGCGGACCGCCTGCTGGACGACATGGCGACCCTCGAGAGCTGGCCCGAGCGGGTTCTGACCATGCAGCGGAACTGGATCGGCCGCTAGCACGGCGCCGAGG
>CADCWC010000182.1 GCA_902806305.1 uncultured Thermoleophilia bacterium
GTCTGGCCTCGGATCGATGCGCTGCTCTCCGAACGCGAGCAGGAGTTGCACGTCGACGCTCGATCGAATCTGGCGTTCGCTCTCAACGGCGTGCTCGGAGCGTTCGCCCTCGGCGTGGTCCTGGTCGCGCAGGCCGTCGTGCACGGCGGGTTCGGTGGCTGGCGGACGCTCGCCATCGTCGCGCCGTTCGCGTCGGCGTACGCCATCTACCGTCTTCTCGGCGTCAGCGCGGCCGAGCGATTCGGGACCGAGATGCGCGCGTCCGTCGACCTGCACCGGCTGGAGGTCTACGACCGGCTGGGCCTTGCGCTTCCGGGCAGCCGCGAGGCGGAACGGCAGATGGCCGTGGCCGTGTCGCGCTCCTGGCTCTACGGCGCGAAGATGCCGGCCCGGCACCGGGCCGCCAACGTGGCGCCGGCGCCGGAACCGCCGCCGACCGTCAGCCGCCTCCGCTCTATGCTCCTCCGGGCAAGGAGGCGCCGTGCGGAATGACGACGATGTGGTCCTCGATCGCGGTCCGTCGTGGGACGTGGCCGACGACCCCCTGCTCGAGGAGGAAGACTCGCCCGGCGAGCCGACGGTCCCGCCGGGCCCCGACGACGACGAGGACGATGAATGAGCCGTCGGCGGGGCGCGCGAAGACCGACGACGAGCGTCGGTCCGGCCGGGCCGTTCCCGTCGCGGCGGCCCCAGTACGGGTAGCCCTACCCCGATCGGCCTGCGGACCGCACGGTCGCGGCGTCCCGGGTCCTCGACGATGCAGGCCGTGGCCGCGCTGCTCGACACCTCCCGCCGACTCCTCGCGCTGGCCCTCGGCGGCGTGGCCCTCGGCGCGGTGGCCGCCATGCCGATGGTGGCCACGCTGCTCGCCTCCTGACGCCCGCCGGTCAGCCGACGGCGAGGACGGCATGGACGCCCGGCAGGGGCGTGCCGGGGAGCTCCGAGCCGCGGATGGTCGCGAGGGCCGTGTTCCGCGGGCGGCCCGGGAGCGCCGGCGTGCCCTGCAGCCCCGCGGGATCGGCGCCCCAGGCCCGGGCCACGAGCCGGGCGAAGTCGAGCCGCGAGACGGTGTCGGACCCGGCCAGGTGGAGCGGACCGCTCAGGCCGCGCCCGAGCGCCTCGAGGACGGCGGCCGCCACGTCGGCGACCCCGGCGGGGGAGCGGAGCTCGTCCTCGAAGAAGCGCCAGTCGCGGCGTCCCTCCGCGACGTCGAGGATCAGCCGCTCGTGCGAGCCTGCGCCCGCCGCCGAGCCGGGGCCGCCGTAGAGCAGCGACGTCCGGACGACGAGCGCGGCGGGGTGCGCGGCGCCCACGAGTCGCTCGGCGTCGGCCTTCGCCTCGCCGTAGGCGAGCACCGGGCGCAGGGCGTCGGCCTCGGTCCACGGCTCGTCGCGGTCGCCGGGGAAGACGAGGTCGGTGGAGAGATGGGCGAGCGCCGCGCCGACGCGGGCGGCGGCCCGGGCCACGTGGACGGCCCCGTCCGTCGTCACGGCGCGCGCCTCGGGGCCGTCGAGGACGTAGGCGGTGTGGATCACGACGTCGGGCCGCAGCTCGTCGAGCACCGCGTCGACGGCTGTCGGGTCGCGGACGTCGAGCCGGACGGCACCCGGGTCGTCGAGCGGACGGCGGTGATAGGTCGCCCGGACGTCGTGGCCGGCGGCGGCCGCCTGTCGCACGAGCTCGGCACCCAGGTACCCCGAGCCGCCGGTGATCAGGAGCCGGGGCACGGCCGCGGAGTATGCCCGACCGGCCGGGACGACGGGAAGGCGGGCCCCGGCCGGCGCAGAGCCCGGCCACGGCCGGGTCGGAGCGGACGCCGGCCGGCCGCGAACGCCTACCCTGCGCCTGCCGATGGACCTGGACGTCATCTTCCTCGGCACGGCGGGCTCGGCACCCACCGCGACCCGCTCGACCGCCGCCACGCTGATCCGCCGAGGCGGCGAGCGGCTCCTGGTCGACTGCGGCGAGGGCACGCAGCGCCGGCTGATGCGCTCCGTGGCCGGGCTGGTCGATCTCGACACCATCCTCCTCACGCACGTCCACGCCGACCACACGCTCGGCCTGCCCGGACTCCTCAAGACGTTCGCGCTCCGCGAGCGCTCCGCGCCGCTCGCGCTGTACGGCCCGCCGGGGACGAAGGCGTTGATGCGGGTTCTCCAGCCGCTGATCGGGCGGCTGCCGTTCGCCCTCGCGACCGTCGAGGTCGAGCCGGGCGGCGAGGTCCGGGGCGACGGGTACGCGCTCCACGCGCCTGCGACGCGCCACCGCGTGGCTTCCGTCGCCTGGGCGCTCGTCGAGGACGACCGGCCGGGTCGCTTCGACGTCGATGAGGCACGGCGGCGCGGCGTCCCCGAGGGGCCGCTGTTCGGTCGCCTCCAGGCGGGGCACGACGTGACCCTGCCCGACGGCACGCTGGTGCCGGCGGCGGGGATCGTGGGGGAGGCCCGGACCGGCCGCCGGCTCGTCTTCTCGGGCGACACGCGGCCCTGCGACGGCGTGCTGGCCGCGGCGCTCCGCGCCGACCTCCTCGTCCACGAGGCCACCTTCCTGGACGAGGACCTCGACCGCGCCCGCGAGACGCTCCACTCGACCGCGCGGGAGGCCGCCGAGCTCGCGCGCGACGCGGACGTCGCGCTGCTCGCGCTCACGCACGTGTCCACCCGCTACGCGGTGCGGCAGATCAAGTCGGAGGCGCGTGCCGTGTTCCCCGACGTCGAGGTGCCACGGGATCTCGACCTGGTCGACGTGCCCTTCCCGGAGCGGGGCGAACCTCGTATGGTGCGCGGCGGCGGGGCCGCCGAGGCCGACGCCGCCCGGACAGACGCGGACCGGAGGTGACCCCATGAGCATGGTGACGATCGCCGTCGCGGCCGACATCACCGAGGCGGACGAGATCCGGCGCCTCCTGACGGGCGCGGGCATCTCGTCCGAGCTCGAGGCGGCGGAGTCGGACGTTGTCGCGCCGATCGGTGACGGTCCCTGTCGCGTCCTCGTCGAGGCGCGCGCCGTCGAGTCGGCCACCGACGTCCTGAGCGCGGCCTACGGCGACGACGCGGACGACGGACGCTGAGTGGGGGACGATCGCCCGCTCCGGCGGGTCACCGGGGCGGCAAGTGGCGCCGAGGCGGAGATGATCGCCACGCTGCTCCGGAACGAGGGCATCCCGAGCGTCACGCGTCGACCGCTCGGCGCCGACGTGCCTGACTTCCTCGACGCCGGTCCTCGGGAGATCCTCGTCCGTCCGGAGGACCACGCCGCGGCCCGCGAGATGGTCGAGAGCTTCTTCGGCCTGCGCTGACGGAGGCCGGCGCCCCGCGACGGCGCCTCAGCGCGCGACGGGGACCGGCTCCGCCCGCCCCACGTCGGCCGCGGGCTCGCGATCGGCCCCCACGGCGGCCCGCGTGGCGGGCGGCGCGGTGACGACGATCGCCACCGAGGTGACGATCACGGCGGCGCCGACCAGGACCGGCACGGTCAGCTCCTCGCCGAGCAGGAGGGCGCCCAGCGCGACCGCGACGACCGGGTTGACGAAGGCGTACGTCGAGACCAGCGTCAGCGGGCCGTTCTGCAGGAGCCATGCGTAGGCGGTGAAGCTGAGGATCGAGCCCGGGCCGATCAGGAACAGCAGTCCGGCGAGCGAGCGGCCCGAGACGGCTCCCGGATCGATGCCGCGCTCGCCGACGGCCGCCGCGAGCAGGAACAGGACGACGCCCGCCACGAGCAACTCGAGCGTCGCGGTGGCGAAGACGTCGCGCGGCATCGGCAGGCGCCCGGCGGCGACCGAGCCGGCCGCCCAGAGCACCGGGGCGAGGAGCAGGATCAGCACGCTCCAGGTCGCGACGCCGTCCGGCCTGCTGCCCGGCAGGACGAGCACCGCGACGCCGACGAGCCCGAGGACCAGGCCGAGCACGGCGCGTCGGGCGGGCCGCTCGTGCAGCCCGAGGCGCAGGACGACGATCCAGAGCGGCATCGCCGCCACGAGCAGGGCCGCCAGCCCCGCGGGGACGGACTGCTCGGCGACCATGACGAGGCCGTTGCCGCCGACCAGGAGCAGCAGCCCGACGACCGCCGCGGACGCGAGCTGGGCCCGGGTCACGCGCAGGACGCCCGGCCCGTGCCGGGCCACGAGCCACCCGGCCATCAGCAGGCCGGCGCTCAGGAAGCGGACGCCGCCGCCCGCGAGCGGCGGGATCGTCTCCACCATGACCCGGATGCCGAGGTACGTCGCGCCCCAGCCGACGTAGACGGTGAGGAGTGCCGCCCAGAGCAACCAGGGGTGACGTGCACGGGGCGGCACCGCCGCATCGTGGCCGGACACGGCCCCCAGGGGAAATACGGATTCGGCGAGTGGTCGATCAGCAGCGCTGATCGACCGGCCGGCGGGCCCGTGCGAACCTGTTCGGCATGAGCGACTTCACGCAGGGCGACAAGGTCAGCTGGAACACCTCGCAGGGACGCACGCACGGGAGGGTGAAGCGGAAGCTGACGTCGCCGACCGACATCGGCAGCCACCACGTGGCCGCCTCGAAGGACGAGCCGCAGTACCTCGTGGTCAGCGACAAGACGGGCAAGGAAGCCGCCCACAAGCCGGACGCGCTCCGCAAGGAGTCGTAGGTGACGGGCGACGACGCACGGGCAGAGACGCTCCGCGCGTTCCGGGAGGCGGTCAACATGCCCGCGGACGAGCTTGCCGCGTTCCTCGAGACCGAGGAGTCCCGCACGGTCGGGCAGCGCCGCGACGGGAGCAGCGAGTCCGTCGGCCACCGGTCCGGTCGTCGGATCGTGCGGCTGCTCGCGAAGGACGAGTCGTCGTTCACGGACGGCGACCTCGCCCACATGCGGAAGGTGACGGGGTACGTGCACCGCCACCTCGCCCAACGGCCCGAGGGCGACATCCACGACACGCCGTGGCGCTGGTCACTCATGAATTGGGGTCACGACCCGGAGCGCTGACCCCTGTGGTCCGCGACCGCCGCGACGCTGCCGCAGCCCGGTCCGGCGCCCGTCAGGCGTCGCCCGACCCGGTCGGACCGCCCGACTCCGCCGGCTCGGCCTCGTCCGGCAGGAGTCGCACGCCGGTCGCCTCCTCCGCCGCCCGTACGGCCTCGGTCTCGGCGTCGACGACGCCGCGGGGCGTGTTCTGCGCCGGGTTGACCGTCTCGCGGTCCGGGCGGCTCCCGAAGACCGGGTCGCCCGCTCCGCCGTAGTTGGTGTCGCCGCGCTGGGATGAGCCCATCCCCGTCACGTCGGCCGTCGGCCCGCTCGCGCCGAGCATGTCCACGTCCTCCTCCGCCTCGAGCTCCGAGAGCGGCGTGTTCAGGCGCGAGTGGGGGTCCCGCTCCCCCGGCACGCCCGCGTGCTGATACCCCGCGTCGGGCGGGTAGCGCGTCTCGCCCTTCGTGGCGTCGTGGTGGTACTGCGGCCGGTCGGACCGCTCGTTCTCCTCGGCCTGCTTCTGGTACGGGTCCCGGCGGTCGGACGTGTCGTCGGTCATGGCTGCTCCTCGGTGTCGGTCCGAGTCGATGGTGCCCGGCTCCGGCGCGGACGGAACCGGCGTGGTCGTCGTGCGCCTCGGACCCGTCGCCGCGGCGTCGGCCGCCGCCACGACGTCGACCATGAGGGAGCGCATCGCAGCCCACGTGGCGTCCCACGAGGTGTCCTCGAGGAGCCCCTCGGCCGCCGTCCGGCGGGCCCTCCCGTCGCCGGCGAGCACGCGCTCGACGGCCTCCACGAACCCGTCGACGCCCGTGGCGATCTCGACCGCGCCGGCGCTGCCGTACGGCTCGACGACGTCGCGGACGGGCGTCGAGACGACCGGGCGCCCGCCCGCCAGGTACTCCAGCGTCTTGGTCGGCGAGATGAACGTCGTCGACCGGTTGAGCGCGAACGGCATCAGCGCGACGTCCCACGCGCCCAGGTAGGCGGGCAGCTCCTCGTAGCGGCGCATCCCGAGGAAGTGGAGGTTCGGCTCGCGGGGCAGGGCGTCGTCGGCGAGCCGCACCACCGGGCCGACCATCACGATCTGCCAGTCCGGGCGGGCGCGGGCCAGCCCGGCGAGGAGCTCCAGGTCGACGCGCTCCTCGATGACGCCGAACCACCCGAGTCGCGGTCGCGGCAGCGACGCCATCTCGGGCGGCTCCGGCAGGCCGTCGCGCGCCCGGGCGAAGTGCCCCCGGTCGACGCTGCTCGGGAACAGGTGGACGCGGGGGTGGAGGCCGCGCTTGTCGTCGTACAACGAGCGCCCGCCGGTGAAGACCAGGTCGACGCACCCGAAGAGCTCGAGCTCGGCCTCGGCCGCGCCGGGCAGCGCGTCCGCGAAGGACCCGACCTGGTCCATGCAGTCGTAGATCCGCGCCAGGGGCCGCAACGCCCGCGTGTGCGGGAGGTCGAGGGGGTCGTAGTACCAGAGGACGTAGCGTCGGACGTCCTGCTCGTCGAGGAACCGCGCGAGGAGCGCCGCCTGCACGGCCTCGAGCTGCTCGGGAGGCAGATCGGCCGGGACCGTCGGCGTCGCGACGACCACGTCGCCGTGGCGCCGCACCTCGATGCGCGGCTCGGCGCCCTCGCGCAGCGGATGCTCGACGAACAGCACCCGCCGCTCGCGGGCGCAGCGGCTCAGCAGGTGCTGCGGCCGCTGCCAGACGAACG
Source organism: uncultured Thermoleophilia bacterium (assembly GCA_902806305.1). Classification (GTDB taxonomy): domain Bacteria; phylum Actinomycetota; class Thermoleophilia; order Gaiellales; family F1-60-MAGs149; genus CADCWC01. The sequence goes on from CADCWC010000182.1 coordinate 6,649, forward strand.
TCCAGCGCAGGTGGGAGACGCAGACGACGTCGAAGGCTCCGGTGTCGGTCGCGGCACTGCGCTCGAGGGAGGCGTCGGTCATGGTGCGGAGGACCGCGCCGGAGGCAGGCGCGGACGATCGGCAGGTGTGCCGCCGACCCACGGCCGGCAAACCGGCCTGCTCGCGCGGCGGGCCGTCCGGCCGGGTTCAGCCGCGCCGTTCGGCCACCACCGGCGCTGCCACGCCGAGGAGCCAGGCCGCGTACTGGAGGCCTGCGGCGAGCACCGCCACCGCGGGCAGCGCGCCGCCTGCGAGCCGCACGCCGACGGCGTCGAGGAGCAGCGAGACGACGACGTAGACGAGGCCGAGGACGACGACCGCGCGCCGCCACTGCGGGAGCGCCCACGACGCGATCAGGCCCGCGATCGCGGGACCGGCCAGGGCGAGCAAGAGCGCCATGGCGCCACTATGAGCCCGTCGGCCTCCATCGGCGGCGTCGACCGGAGGCTGCGCTAGCCTGCGTGCCGCTCGTCCGATCCTTTAAGCCCGGTCCGAGAGGCCGGAAAGGAGCCCCATGTCCGTCCGCGCGCCGCTGCCGCCGGGCACCACCTTGCTCGACGCAGACCAGGTCCGCCGGACGTTGACGCGGATCGGCCACGAGATCGTCGAGCGGACGCCGGTGCTGGAGGAGCTCTACCTGGTCGGGATCTACTCGCGCGGCGTGCCGCTCGCCGAGCGCCTGCGCGCCCTGATCGCCGCGTCGGCGGGCGTCGCCGTGCCGGTCGGGGCCCTCGACATCGCCTTCTACCGTGACGACGTCGCGGCCCGCGGCGGCGACGTGCCGCTGCATCCGCAGCCGGTCGTGAACGCGACGCGACTCGACGAGGACGTCGACGGACGGACCGTGGTGCTGGTCGACGACGTGCTCTACACGGGCCGTACCGTTCGCGCGGCGATCGAGGCGGTCTTCGACTGGGGTCGACCGGCGCGCGTGCAGCTCGCGGTGCTGGCCGACCGGGGGCACCGCGAGCTGCCGATCCGGGCCGACTACGTGGGCAAGAACCTTCCGACCGCCCGCGGCGAGCGCGTCGCCGTGCGCCTGGAGGAGACCGACGGCGGGCCCGACGAGGTGCTCCTGC
>CADCWC010000183.1 GCA_902806305.1 uncultured Thermoleophilia bacterium
CGACCTCGCGCCCGTCGGCGACCTGCGCGGGCGTGACGTCGCACCGCAGCCGATCGGCGATCCCGAAGCCCGACCGAAGTCCACGAGCGTGTCGCCCGCGACCACGGCGCGGTGGCTCTCGACCCAGAGGACGAGGTCGTTGTGCTCCGGCCCGGGGAAGGCCTCGACGCCGATCGGCAGCCGGTCGCAGGCCGGGAAGAGGCGCGCGTCGCCGCTTACGAGCAGCCAGCGGACGTCCGGACTGCCGCCCGCGGCCTGCTCGGGGGTGACGCCGTACTTCTGCACGAGGTCGTCCGCGGTGTCGGGCGGCGGCACGTACACCGGCGCACCGAGCCGCTCGACCAGGCGCTGCGCGTCGCGTGCCATGACGTCCGGACCCCACGGCTCGTCCGGCGTCCAGTCCGGGTGTTGCGCCCGCCAGTGCCAGACCCCAGGTCGCAGCTCGCGTACGGCGCGATGCCGGCCGTTCGGCCGCGAATCTCAGTCGTCCCGCGGCCCGCCCGCGAAGCCGACCTCGTTCCCGTCGGCGTCGCGGTAGATGACCTTCCGCACGCCGTTCGCGTACGTCTCGCGCTCGGCCGGCTCCAGTCCCCGGGCGCTGATCTCCGCGATGCACGCGTCGAGGTCGTCGACGAAGACGGTGACGAGCCCGCCGCCGGCGCGGCCGGGATCCTGCTCGATGTACACCGACCGATCGTCGGCCAACGTCCAGACGACCTCGATCGCGTTCGGGAAGAACGCGGGCTCGCCGAGGAGCCGCTCGTACCAGGCGCGCGCCGCCGTGACGTCACGGACCCGGACGCCCGCGAACAGCGCCACCGTCATCGGCGCACCGTAGCTCGCGGAGCCGTCACCCGGTCGCCGGCCGCGCGAGGTGTGCGCCCTGCCCGACGGCGTAGGCCTCCTGCAGCCAGCCGCCGAACTCGTCGTCCAGGTCGTCGAGACGCAGGACCCGGAACTGGTGCACGAACAGCCGCTTCGTGTACGGCGCGCTCCGCCGGATCCGCCGGTCCTCGACGCGGCGCTGGAGGTCCAGGTGGCCGTCCAGGGATCTGGGCGTCAGCCCGACGCCCGCAAAGCCGCGACGGGCGCCCCCCAGGGTGATCGCCGTCTTCGTCGCCGCGAGCGTGAACGGTCCGCACGCCTCGGCCAACGCGATGAAACGGCGGTACAGCGCGACGACCTCGGCAGGCCTGTCCTGCAGATGCCGGTCAACCGTCCAGTCGACGTCCACCACCCGTCAGATCCTACGCGCAGGAACGCCCGCGGCGCCCGTCCGGGACGGAAGCGACCGGCCTGCGGCCCCGAGGGAACTCAGTCCTCTCCGTCCCAGTAGTCGAGCATCGGGCCGGGCCGGCTCAGGAGGATGCGCTCGCCCGTGGCGCTCCGGGCGCCGACCTTGCCGCTGTCGGGATACTCCACGATGTCCGGGGCGACGAGCGTCGAGAGCATCAGCACGCGCACCGGAGCCTCCGTGCGGTTGCTCACCTGATGGGCGCCGGCCTTCCCACGCGGGAAGCAGACGACGTCGCCCTCCTTCAGGTCACGCTCACCCTCCGGTGTGCGGAGCGTGGGCGTCCCGCGGACGACGAGCAGCCACTCCTCGTTCGCGTGATGCGTGTGGTACGGCCACAGCCGATCGCCGGGCTCGAGCTCCGACATGCTCCCACCCATCAGCTCCGCGCCGATGCGCGCGCCGACCCACGCCTCCTTCGAGCACCAGCCCTCGCGGTCACTGACGCTGTCCCAGTCGTCGTCGTGAAGGTTGAAGATCTGCATGGCGCGAGCCTAGCGGACGACCGGCGGCCTCAGGCGAGGCGGACGACGGCCCCGCCCGAGCCCCGCGCAGCCGCCACGTGCGCAGCCTCGGCCCCGAGCGCGTCGCCGTCGATCGGCCGGATGGGCTCCACCTCGAGCTCCGAGCGTCCGCCGGCCGAGCGCATCCGCCAGAGGCCGACGACGACGCCGTCGCCGAGCACCACGCCGGGGGCGGCCAACGCCCGGAAGACACGCTTGCGGAGCGCCTCGTCGGGCGCCAGCAGGGGCCGGTTCGGGCCGTACAGGAACGGATCGCCGGGCGGGAGCAGGCGCAGCCCGTGGGCGGGCGGTGGAGAGGACATCGCCGGCTCGTCGTCGGCGAGCAGCCAGGCCCGGGCGCCGTCGACCGGAGCCTCGAGCAGCTCGCCGGCGACCCGCTCCCAGAGCCGGCGGCCGGTCGCGCGGGCCACGCCCGCCCAGGCGGTGAAGTCCTTCGCCGTCGCGGGTCCGTAGAAGCGCAGGAAGCGCCGCACCGTCTCCTCGGGCTCGGGCGGCGGCCCGAGGGAGCCGAGCACGAAGCGCCGCGCCGCGTCCAGGCGTATTCCGGCCTCCACGCCGCCGTACCGCCAGAGCATGGGCGCGACATGGTGCGACCGGCAGCCCGCACACCACGGCAGCAGCTCCGGGCGGACGCGCCCGCGCAGCTCGTCGTGCAGCTCGTCCTTCGAGAGGGCACGGTCGTCCGTGAGCGCCGCGGCCGTCGCCTCGGCCACCTCCCGCAGCGCCTCGTGGGGCGCGATGCCGACCGCGCCGAGCTGTGCGCGCAGCGTCCGGCCGAGCTGCTCGGCCAGCTCGTCGTCGTCCCGGGCGATCAGGCCGCGGCCGAAGAGGACGACGTCAGCTGGAGCGAGCGCATGGATGGCGGCGCGCAGGCTCGGCGCCACGACGAGCTCGCCGGCGTCCACCGCCCCGTCGTAGGCCGCCCGCGTCACGCCGTCGGCCCGGGCGGCCGACGCCAGGAGGGCGGAGCCGCGGACCACGTCGGAGGCCGGGCAGGCCACCGTCGCGGCCAGGGGGCGTGCGCGACGCTCCTGGAGGCCGTGACGGGCCAGCCGGAAGGCGACGACCCGCTCCCGCTCCACGGGAGGGGTGCCACGGGCCGAGGGAGATCGGCTCAGATCCTCACGTCGACCGCGACCTCGTACCTCTCCACGGACGTCCTCCGGCCGACGTCGTCCCCGGGTTCCGGGTTCATCGCGTTCAGCGCCTCGTCACCCGCTCGGAGATCCTCCTCCGTCTCGAACAGGCCGACGGCAAGGCTGCGGCCGCTGTCAGGGTCGATCAGCATCAGGAAGCCGCACGCCGGCACGCCCGGCGGCGGACCGGATGCCGCTCGGGTCCGCATCTCCTCGGCCGTCCGCCGCAGCCCCTGTCCGTCCGCCCCTTCCCACCGTGTCACCCGCGCGTACATGTCGGCCTCCGTCGTCGGGAACCTTGGCGATCGTACGCCCTCGGGCGTGCGACGTCATCAGCCTTCGGCCGCTGCCGTGACGATCCGGGTGAACAGCGTGTCCCACGGACGGGCCGGGACCACGGGCACGCCGTGCGCGACGCATCGGTCCCGGAGCCACTCCGTCCAGAGCGTGCTCACCCGTGCCCGAAGCCTCTGGGGGCCGGCCGCCGGCTCCCGGTCCAGGAAGGTGCGGACGAGCTCGTCCTCGTCGTCCTCGAGCAGGAAGACGCCGCGCACCCGACCGCCGTTCGGCTCGTCGCCGAACCGGTCCTGGGCCACGAGCGACGGGTCGATGAAGTCGCCTTCGAGGACCACCGGCGTCCCCGACTCGAGCCGGCTCTCGATGACCGCGTCCAGCGCGGCCGTCATCACGCGCAGGACGTCGAGTCCCTGGCGCTGGATCTCGGTCGCCGCCAAGGACCCCGGGTCGGGATGCGTCCGCCAGAAGTGCAGCGCAGGCTGCTGCTCCGGCGTGGTCACCCGTTCCAGCACGACCTGGAAGTCGTCGACCTGGACGAGGCCGGTGTCGAAGTGCCGTGCCACCCGCTGGGCGACGCGGGTCTTCCCGGTGCCGGACGCGCCCCCGAGCAGCAGGACCTCCCACGTCCGTGGCGGCCGATCAGGCATGTCCGACACGTGCGGATTCCGCCCGGTGGCGCTACGAGCGCGTCGCGGCGCGCGCCAGCTCGCCGAAGTTGCGGAGGATGCGCGCGCCGTCCGGGTGGGCGACGTCGTGCTCCTCGGGGTGGAACTGCGTGCCCCACCACGGACGGCTCCGCGACGCGAGCGCCTGCACGCGGCAGCGCGCGCCCGTCGCGAGCAGCTCGAACTCGTCGGGAAGCCGTGTCACCTCGTCCGTGTGCCGCTGCATCACGGTGATCGGGTCGGCCAGCCCCGCCAGGATCGCCGCCGGGCGGAGCACGGTGACCTCGGCGAAGCCTCGCTCCGCCCCTCCGTCGGGCATGTGCTCGATGACGCCGCCCGCGAAGCGCGCGAGCAGCTGCAGCCCGGCACAGATGCCGAGGACCGGCGCACCGGACGCCACGACGGCGTGGCCGAGGCGGTCCAGCCTGGCCGGGTCGTGCGCCGCCCACGGGGCGTCGGAGCCGCTCAGCACCAGCGCGTCGACCTCCGGCGGAAGCGGCTCGGTGTAGTGCCGTCGGACGACGTCGGAGCCCATCGTCTCGACGATCGTCGCCTCGAGCCGGGCGTAGCGCGCCTCGGCGATCGGGGTCAGATGGGCTTCGTGCTCGGTGACGATCAGACCTACGCGCATGCCCGGATCGTACGGCCAGTCCCGGCCGCGGCGCTGCGTCGTCCGGACGGCCTACACGGACGCGGGCGGCCGCTCGTGGAGTCGGACACCGAGACCGGCCAGGACGGCGCGGGCGTCCAGCCCGTCCGCAGGGCTGCGAGCGCCGGGGACGACCGCCGCGTCGTGGGCCAGACCTCGGGCTCGCAGGGCCAGCGCCCGCGCCGTCAGGCCGTACGGATCGTGCCCGGACAGCTCGACCGAACCGCTGCGACCGTCGCGGCTCGTCGCCTCGACCCGGATGGTGAAGCGGGCGGCGCCCCGGTCGCGGGTGTGCGGATCGGCGCCGATCCGGTCCGAGGCCGCCGACGCGATCCGCCCCGCGGGCGTGCGGAGCACGGTGCGCAGCAGTGGCAGTGCGGCCCGCGCGGCGTGGCGCCCCACCGTCGACACGACACCCCAGGCGACGGCGCGATCGACGTCCAGCCGGTGGTGGGCGAGGAGCGGATCGCCGAACGGCAGCAGCGTGGCGCGCCGCCTGCCGGCCTCGAACGCGAAGGATCTGACCGCGGAGAACGGGCGCTGCTCGGCGAGCCGCCCGCCGCAGACGACGGGCGCGTCGCCGCGCAGGACGTCGAGGACCGAGCGGCGGGTGCCTGCGGTCGAGCGGCCGCTCGTCCAGTAGGCGTAGTCGAGCGAGCGCAGGGGGCCGAGCCGGTCCCGCAGCACGGTCGCCGCGAGGTCGGCGGGCAGATAGTCGAAGCCGCAGGCCGTGACGAGGGCGACGCCCGTCGCGGTCGCCGGCGCGTCGAGCTCTCCCAGGACGACGCGCATGAACGCCGGCTCCCCCGTCGAGTCGACGTAGTGCGCACCGGCCGCGATCGCGGCCTCGGCCACGGTCCGGCCGATGACGCGGAACGGGCCCGCGCAGGACACCACCACGGCTGCTCCCGCGAACACCGGCGCGAGCTCGCGGGGCGTGGCGGACGCCACGGCGCCGTGGCAGCCGAGCCGCCGCGCCAACGCGTGCACGCCCTCGGCGTCCCGCCCGGCGACGGTCAACTCGACGTCGGCTGCGACCAGAGCCTCGGCCGTCAGCCGACCGGTGAAGCCTGTCGCCCCGTAGAGCACGATCCGCATCGCCGCACCGCCCTCACAGCTGTCGGCGACGGACCAGGTCCGCGCCCGCGAGCAGGCGCTCGCCGACGGCCGGGCCGGCGCGTCCGGCGCGCTGCCTGACGACGTCGGCGGCGATCTCGAGGTCCCGGGCGAGGCGCTCCAGCGGATAGCCCCGCGCCGCGAGCACGCCGCTCAGCCACGTCACCTGGCGCTCCATCAGCCCATGGCCCTCGAGGTCGTCGACCGCCCATCCGAGGAGGTAGTGGTTGTCGTGGATGCACCACTCGTGACCGCGTTCGCCGTGGCGCGCCGCCTCGTCCGGGAACTCGGCCAGGAAGCGGTCCGCCACCTCCTCCGCCAGGCCGACGAGTCGGAGCGTCTCGCCGTCGACCGTCATCCGCTGCGGCACCTCGGGGATCGGCGGGAGGTCCGTCACTCGGCCACCACGTCGTAGGTGTGCAGGCCCTCGAGCCGCTCCAGCCGGATCGCCGCGTCCAGGTCCGACGGGATCCGCGCGTGCGACACGCGATGCGCCTCGCTGCGCATGTAGGCCGTGAAGGCCGCGCGATCGCGCCAGCGGCTGATCATGACGATCTCGCCTGCGTCGCGGTCGGACCGCCAGACCTCGAGGTCGACGAAGCCGTCGGCCTCGTCGACCAGGTGCGCCCGGGCCCTGAAGGCCGACACGAGCGCGTCGACCTGCGCCACCGCGACCCGCAGCCTCGACAAGGCGACGTACACCCGAAGACCGTATCCGATCCGCCCGCCGCCGTCGCGCCGTCGCGCCCCGGCCTGACCGAGCGGCGGTCAGGGGCGCGACGTCGAGCGCGCGACGGCGAGCGATCGATGGAGCAGGCGCTCGTCGCCGAGGCGCTCCGCGCGGGCGGCGAAGGCCGCGGTCGGACCGCGCCAGCGAAGGTCGTCGCTCGTCCGGAACACGGCCACGGAGGACCGCAGCGTCGCCAGGTCCTTGAAGAGGAGCGCCAGGTCGTGCCGGTCGCCGAGCACCTCCGGCGGGAAGTGCTCGAGGGCGCCGTGCCGGTTCACGAGCTGCGCCGCCGTGACCTTCCCGATGCCGGGAACGCCCGGGTAGCCGTCCGCCGCGTCGCCGACGAGCGCGAGCAGGTCGGGGATGCGCGCCGGCTCCACGCCGAACTTCGCGCGGACGCCGTCGGCGTTCCGGACCGCGTTGCTCCGCCGGTCCACCTGGACCACGCGGTCGCCGTCCACGCACTGGGCGAGGTCCTTGTCCGGCGACCAGATGCAGACCTGGTCGACGTCGTCGTCGGCGGACGCGATGCGCGCCGCGGCGGCGAGCGCATCGTCGGCCTCGAGCTCGACCATCGGCCAGACGACGACGCCCATGTCGACGAGCGCCTCCTCCAGCGGCTCGAACTGGGCGCGCAGCGCCTGGTCGACTCCGGCGCCGGTCTTGTAGCCCGGCCAGAGGTCGTTGCGGAACGACTCGATGACGTGATCGGTCGCCACGCCGACGTGCGTCGCGCCGGTCTCGAGCAGCTGCAGCACGGTGTGGAGCACGCCGGCGGCCGCGCCGAGCGGCTGAGCGTCGCGCCTGCCGCCCCGCCGACGGCCGTGGAAGTGCCGGAAGAGCTCGTACGTCCCGTCGACGAGGTGGACGACCATCGGTGCGAGGATGGCAGAGGTCGACGGCACCGCGGGCCTCTGCCGGCGACCGCTCGGCCGTCGGATCCAGTCCGTCGGCCGGCACGTTTGACGAACGGCTGTGCACGGTGCCGCTCGGGGGCGCTCCGGGCGACGAGCTAGCCTCCTGGCCGTGACCACCGTCGGCCCACGTCCGCGCACGCCCGACGCGGTCGTCGCGGGCGTGCTGGCCGACGACCGGCGCGCGGTGGCGCGAGCGATCTCGTGGATCGAGAACGGCGCCCCCGAGGCGGCCGGCGTCGTGCGCGCGCTGTGGCCGCACGCGGGTCGGGCCGTGACGGTCGGCGTCACCGGGCCGCCCGGAGTCGGGAAGTCGTCGCTGCTGGCCGGCCTCGTCGGCCACCTGCGGGCGGCCGGCCGGACGGTCGGGGTCGTCTCGGTCGACCCGTCGAGCCCCTTCACCCGCGGCGCGCTCCTGGGCGACCACG
>CADCWC010000184.1 GCA_902806305.1 uncultured Thermoleophilia bacterium
CCGGGCTGCCGATCCACCACGTCGTCGTCGTCGACTTCAACGGCTTCCGCGACCTGATCGACGCCGTGGGTGGCATCGAGGTGAACTCGCCGCAGCGCATCCGCTCGACGTTCGACGGCATCACGTTCAACTTCGTCAAGGGCCGCAACGAGCTCAACGGCCACCGCGCGCTCGCCTACGCGCGGGTCCGCAAGAACGAGCTCAACCAGGCCGACTCGGACGTGTCCCGTGGCGTCCGGCAGGCCCAGGTCATCGCCGCGCTCAAGGACGAGCTGATCTCCCCGTCGACCGTGTTCCGGCTCCGGCGGGTCGGCGAGCAGCTCGCCTCGCCGCTCGCCACCGACCTGTCGGCCAACGAGATCCTGGCGCTCGGCTGGGTCGACTTCCGGGCCCAGCGCACGCTGCAGTGCAACCTCGGCGGGACGCCGACGTCGATCGGCGGCGGCCTCTACCTGAGCGGCGACAGCGAGGGCAACCGCCGCGTCATCGGCGAGTTCCTGGGCCGGAGCGCGGTGCGCCGCGGCACGTTCGGGCCCTTCGACCCGGCGTGCCGCCAGTCGGCCGGCTGACGCCCATGGCCGAGCCGGCCGACGCCGACCTCATCGCCGTCGCCGCCGACGCGCTGAACCCGCACGCCGTCGGGGACCGCGTCTTCGCCGACGTGGCGGCGTGCCTCGTGACCGAGGGCGGCGCCCGCTACGTCGGCGTCTGCATCGACACCGGCTCGGGAACCGGCTTCTGCGCCGAGGCGAGCGCGATCGCGGCCATGGTGACGGCGGGCGAGCACCGCATCGCGCGGGTCGTGGCGGTGTGGCGTGACGCCGGGGGCCGGCTGCACGTCCTGCCGCCGTGCGGCCGCTGCCGGGAGTTCATCCGCCAGGTCGACCCGGGCAACCTCGACACGGTGGTCGTCCTCGGTCCCGACCGGACGGCCACGCTGGCGGAGCTCCTGCCGGCCCACGCCTGGCCTGAGCCGCTGCCCGAGCGTTGAGCCTCCGCGCCGCCGCGACGATCGGCGACAGGCGTCAGTCGGAGGAGCCGCCGGACGACCCGCCGGACGACCCCGAGCCGCCGGACCCCGAGCCACCGGACGACCCGGAGCCGCCGGAGGACCCCGAGCCGCCCGAGGAGCCGGAGCCGCCGGATGAACCCGTGCCCCCGGACCCGGAGGAGCCTGACGACGCGTCCTTCCCGGAGGACGAGCCGCCGTCGGAGGCCGTCGCCGCCTCCTTCGTCTTGCCGCCGCCGGCCTCGCCCCCGCCGGCGCCGTCGCCCTCTGGCTTCCCGCCCTTGCCCTTGCCGTAGTCGGTGTTGTAGAAGCCCGAGCCCTTGAAGTGGATGGCCACCGGGTGCAGGACCTTCTGCACCGACGCACCGCAGACGCCACAGCGCTCGAGCGGCGGGTCGCTCATGCGCTGGAACACCTCGGTCAGGTGGCCGTTCTCGCAGCGGAACTCGTAGGTCGGCACCTACGCAGTATACCCGGAGGATCCGGCGGGCCGGCACTCGGCCGCCGACAGTGCCGGCCGACCGTCGCGGTCCGCTCGCGGGCCGGGGTGACAGCGCGCGGGAGCCCGCGCCGGCATCGGTAGCATGGCCGTGCGTGCGGATCGCCATCGTCACCGACTACTACTACCCGCAGCTGGGCGGCATCACGGAGCACGTCCACGGCCAGGCCACCCACCTGACGGCGCGGGGCCACGACGTGACGGTGGTGACCGGCCACCTGTTCCGCCCGCCGCCCGTGGTCGACTCCGACTACCGGCCAGAGGAGCACGCGCCGTTCGAGATCGTCCGGATCGGTCAGGCGCTCCGGCTCTACGGCAACGCCTCGCAGACGCTGCACACCGTCGACCCGCTGCTCGTCCGCAAGCTCAGGCGGCTCTTCCGCGACCGGCGCTACGACGTCATCCACGTCCACCCGCCGTACAACCCGGGGCTGCCCGTTGCCGCGATGTACGCGGCGCCGGAGTCCGCGCTGAGCGTCGGCACCTTCCACTCCGTCTTCGCGCGCGGGCCGCTGCTCGACACGCTGGGGTGGATCGCGCGCCGCAAGATCGCCCGCATGCACGGCCGGATCGTGGTCTCCGAGGCGGTGATCGGGTCGCTCGCGCCGTACTTCCCGTTCGAGTACACGGTGATCCCGAACGGCATCGACGATCGGCACTTCTCCCCGGACGCCGACCCGATCCCGGAGCTCGACGACGGCCGGCCGAGCATCCTGTTCCTGGGTCGGTTCGACCCCCGCAACGGGCTCGGGACGATGATCGACGCGTTCGTCCAGGTGCGACGCGAACGCGACGACGCCGCGCGGCTCGTCGTCGTCGGCGACGGGCCGCTCAAGGCGTACTACCAGCGGCGCGTCCCCGAGGACCTCGCCGACGACGTCGTCTGGGCGGGTCGCGTGAACTGGGCGCGTCCGCGCTACTTCGCGAGCGTCGACCTCCTCTGCACGCCGTGCAGCCGCGCCTCCTTCGGCATGGTCCTGCTCGAGGCCATGAGCTGCGGCACGCCCGTCGTGGCGAGCCGCATCTCCGGCTTCCAGCTCGTCATGGACCACGCCAGGCACGGTCTGATGGTGTCCCCGGCCGACGACGCGGACCGCTTCGCCGAGGCGATCGCCTACCTGCTCGACCGTCCCGCGGAGCGCGCCCGGATGGGACGGGAGGGACGGCGGACCGCCGTCACGCGCTACTCCTGGACGCGGATCGCGGCCGATCTCGAGGCGTACTATCTGCGGCTGATGCGGGACGGTCCGTCGGAGCCGCGGTCGTGACCAAGCGGCAGGCCCTCGTCGGCTACGTGGCGTGTGCCGTGGCCGCGGCGGGCCTGACCGCGCTGATCGACCTGGCGTTGATCGCCCTCGGCGCCGGCTGGCTCGCCTGGGCCCTCAACATCGCGTTCCTGACGGGGCTCGTCGTGGTCACGTGGGGCTGCTTCATGCCGAACGCGGGCGTCTTCGGGCGCGTCATCGACGGCGTCGGCGTGACCGAGCGCGTGGTGGCGCTGACGTTCGACGACGGGCCCTCCCCCGACGTGACGCCACGGATCCTCGACGTCCTCCGGCGCGAGCACGTCCGGGCCACCTTCTTCGTGCTCGGCCGCCACGCCGAGCGGCACCCGGAGCTCGTCGAGCGGATGGTCCGCGAGGGCCACGAGGTCGCGAGCCACGGGTGGTCGCACGGCGTCCTGACGTTCGCCGGCCCGCGCCGGATCGTGTGGGAGCTCGTCCGCACGCAGCGCCTCCTGGAGCGCCTCGGCGTGCGGCGCGTGCGGCTGTTCCGGGCGCCGCACGGGTTCCGGAACCCGTTCGTGGTCCGCACCGCCCAGCGGCTCGGCTACCGGGTCGTCGGGTGGTCGGCGGGCGTCTTCGACACCGCCCGCCCGGGGGCGGACGTGATCGTCGCTCGGACGAAGCGGGCCCTCGAGCCCGGCGCCATCGTGCTCCTGCACGACGCGGACGGCAACGGCACGGACGACCGGACCCAGACCGCCGAGGCGCTGCCCGCCATCGTCGACGCCGTCCGTCACGCGAGCCTGCGTCCGGTCACGGTCTCGGAGCTCCACCGCTACGCGCCCGTGCGCGCCGTGTCCTGGCGGCGGCTCGCCCTCGTGGCGACGGGCGCGGCGGTCCTCGTCACCTTCGGGTACGAGCGACTCGACCGCGACGAGGTGCTCGACTCGCTGGCGACGTTCCGCGGCCTGAGCCTGCCGCTCGTGGTGGCCGCCCTGCTCGCGAACCTCGTCTCCGTGTTCTTCAAGGCGTCCGTCTGGAAGGCGGCCCTGGACACGATCCCCGGCGGTCGGCGCTTCCGCTACGGCGAGGTGATGCCGGCGCTCTTCATCGGCTTCCTGCTCAACTCCGTGCTCATCGCCCGCATCGGCGAGGTCGGTCGGATCTACGTGCTGCGGCGGCGGCTCGCCAAGGAGGGGACGCAGGTCTCGACCCCGACCATCGCCGGCACGGTCGTGATGGAGCAGCTGTTCCTCGGACTCTCGCTGCTCCTGGTGCTGCTCGTCGGGGCGGTCACCATCGACAACGGCGTGCCGGAGTGGGTCGGCCGCTCGACGCTCGTGTTCGCCGCCGTGCTCCTGGCCCTGCTCGTGGGCGTCGTGGCGCTCGACGTGTTCTCCCGCGTCCGGCGCAGGCGACGCGCGCGGGCCGAGGACGGCGCGAGCCTGGCCGAGGGCTGGTGGCGTTCGCTGCTCCGCAACGCCGAGGGCATCGTGCACGCGGTCAGCCGCGGCCAGCGGATCCTCCGCGACCCCGGCCGAGCGGCCTGGAGCATCGTCGCGGGGCTCCTGTCCTGGGTGGCCCAGATCGTCGGGATCCTGTGGACGCTCGAGGCCTTCGGCATCCGGAACGGCCTCGGGGCCGCAGGCGTCGTGTTCCTGGTCTCGACGCTGATCGGGCTGTTCCCGGTCGTGCCGGGCAACATCGGCGTGTTCCAGATCGCGGTGGCGCTGTCGCTGTCACAGGCCTTCGACGTCTCGACGGCCCGCGGGACGGCGTTCGCGATCGGGCTGCAGTTCATCGAGGTGGCGCTCGGCGTCGGGCTCGGGCTGCTGTTCCTCTCGCTCGAGGGCCTGTCCTTCGGCGAGGTCCGACGCGGGATCCACGCGGCGGACGTCGAGGCGGCGCGCACGACGGCCGTCCCGGTGGTGCCGGCACTGGCCGACGAGCCCGATCAGGTTCGCCAGGCCCTCGGCGCGGGCTCCGTCTCGACCTGACCGCTCCGGCGGTTCAGCGGTCGCCGAGCAGTCGCCACGCGCCCGGCAGGACCGCCGCGGCGAGGGCGGCCTTGAGGGCGTCGCCGAGCAGGAACGGCACCACGCCGACGTCGACGGCCGTCGTCAACGGCAGGTCGAGGCGCACCATCAGCCACGGCACGGCCAGCGTGTAGATGGTGACCGACCCGACGGCGAAGGCCAGGAGCACGCCGCCGACGGTCCGGTCGACGCCGCGGCGGGCGAGCGCGCCGACCAGGAACGCCGCCACCACGAAGCCCGCCAGGTAGCCGAAGCTGCCGCCGAAGGCGACGTCGACGCCGGAGGCACCGCCCGTGTAGACCGGCAGTCCGACGAGGCCGAGCGCGAGGTACGTGGCCTGCCCCGCCGCGCCGCGCAGCGGGCCGAGGGCCGCCCCGGTCAGCAGCACGGCGAAGGTCTGTCCCGTGATCGGGACGGGCGAGCCCGGCACGGGCACGGCGAGCTGCGCGAGCAGGGCCGTCAGCAGCGCGGCACCCAGCACCAGCACCGCATCCCGGGCCACGAACCGCGGGACTGCGTCGGCGATGACGGCACGCGTGCCGAGGGCGATGGACGTCATGGGCTCTCGATCTCTCGGAGGGCGGCGGAGACGCACGCCGCGGACCGGCCCGCGACTGCGAGCCGTACGCTAGCGAACGCGGGCCGACGGCTCGCGGGTGTCGGGCGTCTCAGGTCGTCGGCGCCGGCCGACAGCCGCCGGGCGCCACGCGGTCCCAGAATCCGGCCAGCAGCTCGAGCTCCTCGGGGGAGAACCGCTCCAGGAAGCGCGCGCGGACGTTCGCGAGGTAGTCCGACTGCGCCTCCGCGAGCCGCTCGCGCCCGGCGGGCGTGATCGTGGCGAAGAAGCCGCGGGCGTCCGACGGGCAGGTGCGACGCTCGAGCAGCCCGTCGCGCTCCAGGCGGTCGACGAGCCGGGACAGGCCGCTCAGCGAGAGCACCACCTGCCGGGCCAGCTCGCTCATGCGCACCTGCCCGGAGTCGGCCAGCGACAGCCGCATGAGCACCTCGAAGGCGTTGAGCGGCAGCCCGTGCGTCGCGACGAGGTCGCCGTCGAGCTCACGCGTCAGCTGTGCGGACGAGTGGAGGAGGCCGAACCAGGCCCGCGTCTCGGTCGAGGTGAAGCCGGGCGCGCACGTCGACGCGACGGCGGAGATCCCGTCGGTGGACGGGGTGACGGTGGACGACGCCTGCACGACGCCATGATAGCCCGTGTGGAGCGCCGCTCCACCCGGACGGGTCGGAGCTACTTGCGCCCGTCGAGCGAGCGGAAGCCGAGCGCGTCCTCCGCGAGCATCATGCGATGGATCTCCGTGGTCCCCTCGTAGAGGCGTGGCGCGCGGGCGTTGCGCAGGTACCGCTCGACCGGGTACTCGGCCGAGTACCCGTACGCACCGTGCACCTGGACGGCCAGGTCCGCGGCCTTGAAGGCGTACTCGGTCGCGACCATCTTCGCCATGGACGTCTCGCGCGTCGTACGGGCGCCGGTCTCGCGGGCCTTGTTCTTGGCGTGGCCGGCGCTCCAGACCAGGAGGCGCGCCTGCTCGTACATGACGACCATGTCGGCGATCATGCCCTGGACGAACTGGTAGCGGCCGATCGGCTTGCCGAACGTCTCTCGCTCCCGGGCGTAGCGCACGGAGGCCTCGAGGCACGCCCGGATCACGCCCACCGCTCCGGCCGCGACCGTGAAGCGGCCCTGGTCGAGCGAGTACATGGCGATCCGGAAGCCGTCGCCCTCCTCGCCGATGCGGTTCTCGACCGGCACCTCGGCGCCGTCGAAGAAGAGGTCGCCGGTCGACCCGGCCCAGACGCCGAGCTTGTGCTCGATGTCCGCGGTCCGGACGCCGGGCGTGTCCTTGAGTTCCACCATGAACGCCGTCACGCCGCGGTGACCCGCCGCCGGGTCGGTCTTCGCGAACACGAGCGCGTGGTCCGCGACGGAGGCGTAGGAGATCCACGTCTTCTGGCCGTTCAGGACGTAGACGTCGCCGCGGCGGACGGCCGTCGCGGCCATGGCGGCCACGTCGGAGCCGGCGCCCGGCTCGGTCAGGCCGAAGCAGCCGAGCTTGGCGCCCGTCGCCTGGGGCACGAGCCAGCGCTGCTTCTGCTCCTCCGAGCCGTGCTTCAGGAGCGACAGCGAGTTGAGGCCGACGTGCACGGAGATGAGCGTGCGGAACGCCGCCTCCCCGCGCTCGATCTCCTCGCAGATCAACGCCTCGGTGACGAAGTCGAGCCCCGCGCCCGCGTACTCCTCGGGGATCGGGGCGCCGAGCAGGCCGAGCTCCGCCATGCCCTCGATGACGCCCATGTCGAGGCGGTGTGCGATGTCGTTCTCGTGGGCCACCGGCACGATCCGGGCGTCGACGAAGTCACGCACGGTCTCCTGGATCGAGCGCTGCTCCTCGGACAGGTCGAGGTTGATGCCGGCGGTTCCGATGGCGCTCATGAGGCGGGACGACTCCCTGACGTCGACTATGACCTAGCGGACCGAGTCTATCGGACGACGCGTCCGAGCAGAGAGCGACGGCCGGGTCAGGTGATGACGCCCGCCGCGAGCGCCTCGATCAGCGCCAGGTCGGTGCCGCTCAGGGCGTGGAGCGGGTCGTCGGCGGTCATCCGGGTCGTCGGCGCCGCGGCAGGCGGCGAGCGCCTCGCGCCGGCGGCGGCCGTCGTCGCCGCGGGGATCGTAGCTCACGCCGTCGACCGGGATCGGGGCCGCGAGCTCGCCCGTGACGTCGACGTAGGTCGTCACCACGCCGACCGGCCGGCCCCGGGCGTCGGCGATCGGGCTCGCCGTGACGCGCAGCCATCGGGTGCCGTCCGCGCCGCGCAGACCGAGCAGCCGGCCGCACGGCGAACCGGTGAGCAGCGCGCGAGCGGTCGGATGCTCCGCGTCGTGGAAGCCGACGCCGTCCAAGCCGACGGTCACCTCGCGAACGCGGCCGTCGGGCGCCCGGCCGAGGCC
>CADCWC010000185.1 GCA_902806305.1 uncultured Thermoleophilia bacterium
AGGGCGTGGAGGAGCTGCTCGAGCAGCTCACCGCCCACCGGGAGTTCATCGAGGCCGAGGGGACGCTGAGCGAGCGCCGCGGGCGCAACCTGCGCAACGAGGTGCTCTCGATCTGCGCGGCCCGGCTGCGCCGCGACCTCGAGCGCCGCCTGCAGGACGACCCCTCGTTCGCCGGCCTGCTCGACGAGGTCGTCGCCCGCCGGCTGGACCCCGCCAGCGCGGCCACGCGGATCCTGGGGGAGCTGGACGGCTGAGCCGCTCCCCGACCGCGCGGCCGCGCCGGCGACGGGCCTCAGGCGGTCGCCGCGCCCGAGGCCTGGGGGAGGTCCTTGTTCTCCGGCGCGAACCGGCTCGCGGTGAACGGGGCGCCCTGCGGGTCCACGAGCATCGTCATGCGCACCCACGGGGCGTCGAACGGCGGCACCACGACCCGTCCGCCGAGCTCGGCGGTGCGGGCGGCGACGGCGTCGGCGTCGTCCACCGCGAAGGTGACGCCCCAGTGCGGCGGCTCGTCCTCCGTGGGGACGAGGCTGCCGACGACGTCCTCGAAGCGGTCGGGCGCGCCCATCGCGGCCATGTTGTCGAGGGTGCCGGGGAAGCGGCGGTCGAGGAACGCGCCGTAGCCCGGCAGCGTCCACATCATCCCGCCGGGCCCCCCGAGGTCGAGCACGTCCCAGCCGAACACCGCGCCGTAGAACGCCCGGGCCGCCTGCGGGTCGCGCGTGCGCAGGTCGTTGAAGTTCACGGTCCCGTGCTCGTTGACGGCGGCGGCGCCCCGGTGCCGGCCGGCCTCCCAGAGGCAGAACGTGGCGCCCTCCGTGTCGGCGCAGACGGCCATCCGGCCGTTGTCGCCGACGTCATCCGGGCCGGACAGGATCCGCCCGCCGGCCGACCGGACCCGCTCGGCGGTCGCGTCGGCGCTCTCCACCCAGACGTACGTGTTCCACGCCGCGGGCGGGGCCGCGCCCTCGGGAGGCGAGCCGATGGCCGCGACATCGCGGCCCGCGAGGCGGCCGACGAGGTACCGGCCGGGCGCTTCGGGCGGCATGACGTCCTCGACCTCCCAGCCGAAGAGGCTCGAGTAGAAGGCGGCGGCGGCGTCGGGATCCGGCGGCGTCATGTCCAGCCAGCACGGCACGCCGGCGATGTAGCGGTCCTGCTCGGTCATCTTGCCCTCCTGGGGTTGATGGATCGCGAGCGAGCCTACGAGCGGTCGAGGCCAGGGACTGTCCTCGACTCGCGAAGCCGTGGGTCAGCCGCGGGCCTCGTGCCGGGTGTGGTACGAGCGCGCCTCGTGCCGGGTGTGCGACCGGCGTGCCGGCTCGAGGACGTCGCGGGGCCGAGCCGCGGCCATGGTGGTCGTCGAGACGTTGGCCACGGTGCCGAACGCCACGGCGAAGGACAGCGCGGCCTGCGTGTCCTCCGCCTCGAGGACCATGACCAGGTCGTACGGGGCCGTCGTGAACCAGAGATCGACCACTCGCCCACCCGCCTCGTCGGCCATGGCGTGCGCCAGTCCCTCGTCGATGTCCGACGTCATGAGCTGCGTCGCGCTCTCGCGGTCGAACGTGCCCAGGATGATGTAGTGGCTCATCGTCGTCTCCTTCAGGTTGACAGCGGAACCTTCGGGCGCGCACCGGGCCGCACGTGTCCCTCGACCAGCGCGAGACGGTGCGCGATCGTCGCGGCCATCGCCCGGTTCTCGGCGTCGAGCTTGTCCAGGATGTGCGACACGTGGACCGCCGCCGTCCTCGGGCTGATGTACAGCGTCTCGGCGATCTCGCGATTCGTCAGCCCTTCGGCGACGAGCGGAAGCACCTGCAGCTCGCGCGCGGTCAGCCCGAGTCGCTCGGCCGCGGACGGCTGCCTGGCGTCCTGGGTGGTGTGCGTCCGCAGCGGAAGGCGGGCCGCGCGCGCGAAGGCCTCGACGGCGGCCGACAACGGGCGGGCGTCGAGGCGGCGTGCCGTGTCGCCCGCGGCCTCGAGCGACGCCGTCGCCTCGGCGCGGTGCCCGCCCGCGCTGATCAGCGCCTCGGCCTGCCGCCAGCGCGCGTACGCGGCGGGGTAGGGCTGACCCAGGGCCTCCCACGCCTCGGCGGCGCGCTCCCAGTCGCCGGGGGCCGGCTCGCGCCGCAGCCGCGCGAGCTCGCCGCGACAGAGCCAGCCATGGGCCCTGGCCTGGGCGGGCGCACGCTCATGCCCGTGGCGCGCGACGAGGTCCGCCAGACGCGTCGCGATCCGCTCGGCGTCGGCGACCAGGCCGTCGGCGCTGCCACGCGGGTCGATCGTCCTGGCGTCGGCCGCCGCGCGGATGGCGAGCGAGAAGAGCGCCGGGGTGTAGAGCGGGTGCTCGCGGTCGCCGACCGCGCGCAGGGCCTGCGCGAGCTCCGCCCGCGCGTCGTCGACCCGCCCCTGCCACAGTCCCAGCTCGGCCCAGCCGACGTGGACGCCGGCGAGGTAGTCCGGCGCCGTCGACTCGTCGCACAGGTCCCGCGCCTGCTCGAGGTGCCCACGGGCGTCCTCGAAGCGCCCTCGGGCGACGGCGAGCTGTCCGGCGACGTAGCGGTGCAGGATGCCCGCGCCCTCTCCGATCTGCAGGCGCGCGGTCTCCTCGAGGCGCCGGGACGCCTCGTCCCAGCGCCCGAGCCAGAACAGGTCCTCGGCGGCGTTGACGCTCATGGACCGGCCGAACGACCCGCTCATGCCGAGCCGCGCGCACGTCGCCGCACCGTCCTCCATGACCGCGAGCGCCTCGCCGACGCGGCCCTGCAGGCGCAGGACCTCCGCCAGGTGCGAGAACCCGCGCGCGCGGTCCTCGGTCCGCCCGAGCGCCTCGGCGATCGCCTGGGCCTGGCGGACGTGGAGCTCGCCCGCGTCGCCCTGACCCAGGAACGCCAGCGCCGTGCCCAGGGTCAGATGCGCGTGGCCCTCCTCGGCCCGTGCCCCCGCCGCCTGCGCGATCTCCAGCGCCTGGGCCGCCACCTGCTGCGCTTCGGTCCACTGGAGCTTGTCGTGCAGCGTCAGCGCGGTGGCGCTGAGGAGGCGGGCTCGCTCGGCGGCACGCCCGTCCGGCAGCAGGCGCAGCGCCTCGGCGTACGAGTCGAGGGCCGCGTCGTCGTCCCAGAACAGGTATGCGCCGAGGCGCTCGTGCAGCACGGCGGCCCGGAGCGGGTCGACGTCGCGGTCCAGCCGCGCCAGTGCGCGGCGACAGAGGTCGACCGCGCCGTCGCCGTCGCCGGCCAGCCTCGCCGCCTCCGCCGCGCGAGCCAGCAGCTCGGTCAGGTCGGGCGACGACGGGGCGGCGCTGCCGACCTCGCTCCACAGCCTCACCGCCGACTCGTAGTGATGGCGGGCCTCGGCCAGCGCGTGCACCCGCTCGGCATCCCGACCGGCCTGCACCCGGGCCGTGAGCGCCGGCGCCCACTGCTCGGCCGCCTCCCAGTGGAAGGCCAGCTCGGCCGCGTTCGCGTCGCCATCGTCGACCAGCACCTCCGCGATCCGGCGGTGCAGCGTCACGCGCTCGCCGGGCATCAGGTCGCGCACGATGGCCTCGCGCATGAGCGCGTGGCGGAACTCGAACCGGTCGTCGTCGCCCCGCTTGACCAGGAGACGCTCGTCGAGGGCGAGGCGCAGCGCGGGCGACAGCGCGGCCTCGGGCAGGCCGCAGAGCAGGCCGATCAGCCGCTGGGGGGCCGGGCGGCCGACCGCGGCGAGCGCACGCAGCACGGCGAGCGGCTCGTCGGGCAGGCTCTCGGCGCGCAGCAGGAACGTGTCGCGGACGTCCTCGGGCAGGCCGTCGCCGTGGCCCGACAGGCGGGCGGCCACGAGCTCCTCGGCGTAGAACGGGTTGCCCTGCGACCGGGAGAACACGTCGTCGACGAGGTCGCGCTCGGCCGGCCGGCCGAGGAGCGCGTCGAGCTGGCGCTCGAGGTCCTCGCGCGAGAGCGACGCGAGCGGGACGTCGTCCACCCAGTCCTGTCGCTTCAGCTCGCGGTGCAGGGTCCGGACGGGGTGGCTGCGGGGGAGGTCGGCTCGCAGGGTGACGACCAGGGCGAGGCGCTCGCGTGTCCAGTTGTGCACCAGGAAGGTCAGGAAGTCGCGCGAGGCGCTGTCGGCCCAGTGCGCGTCCTCGATGACGAACAGGACCGTCGCCTCCTCGCCCAGCCGGGCGAGCATGGCGAGCAGCAGCTCGTACAGCCGCGCCTGGGCGAAGCGGCTCGTGTCCGTGCCCGAGCTCGTCCTCGCCGCGACGGCCAGGGCCAGCTCGGGGACGAGCCGGGCGACCTCCGCCCCGCCGCCGGCCGCCAGGGCGTCGAGCGCCTTCGTGATCGCCTCGCGGTCGCCGCCGCGCAGCGCACCGACGATCGGCGCGTAGGGGAACTCGCCACCGCTGAGCTGCAGGCACTCGCCGTGCAGCACGACCGCGCCTCGCCCGCGCGCCCGCTGCTCCAGCTCGCCGGTCAACCGGGTCTTGCCCAGGCCCCCCTCGCCGACGACGAACGTCAGCGACGGCTGCCCTCCCTCGGCTGCCGAGAGCGACGCCTCCAGCGCCGCGAGCTCGCGCTGGCGGCCGACCAGCGCTGGGCTCTTCAGCTGCCGGCGCACGGGTCAAAGTATGCCCCCTGGCAGTGTGGGCGTCGAGCGTCGCGCTGAGGTGTTGACCGCCGCGCCGACCCCTGGGAACGTCGGCGCGTGCGCGCGGTGCATCCGACAGCCCTGAGCCCTCAGCCCTTCGGCGTCCAGGACGCCTTCCGCGAGACGGAGGTGCGCCGGATCTTCGGCCACCTGGGACAGGTCGGCCTGCTGCGCGACTTCGAGCCGGCACGCGAGCCGCTGGGCC
This sequence comes from uncultured Thermoleophilia bacterium, assembly GCA_902806305.1. Classification (GTDB taxonomy): domain Bacteria; phylum Actinomycetota; class Thermoleophilia; order Gaiellales; family F1-60-MAGs149; genus CADCWC01. The sequence goes on from CADCWC010000185.1 coordinate 4,841, forward strand.
GCGCCGAGATGCTGGTGATCGTCGAGCAGGCGACCGCGCTGCTGTCCGGCTACTACGTGCACCTGCCGGTCAAGCGGGCGCTGCACGCCGCCGACCCGCTGTCGCGGCTGCAGGTGCTCTCCAGCCGCCTGTGGGCGATGCGGTCGCCGGCCGGCGACCGCCGCACGGAAGCGGAGTTCCACGAGGAGATGACGGACATCTTCACCTCGCTGCGCGACCTGCACACGATCTACATCCTTCCCGAGCCCTACCGCAGCCACATCGCGTTCCTGCCGTTCCTGGTGGAGCGCGCCGTCGACGACGACGCCGGCGAGCGCTACCTGCTGACCAAGGTCCTCGGGGTCGACAGCCCGAGCTTCCCGGCTCCTGCGCGGGGCGACGAGCGCCGGGACGTGGTCATCACGCACTTCAACGGCGTGGAGATCGGGCGGGCCGTCGCCCGCAACGGCGAGCTCAACGCGGGCAGCAACCGGGCGGCGCGGCTGGCCAAGGGGCTGGAGCGCCTGACGTTCCGCTGGCTCGGGGTGGGGGCGCGGCCGGACGAGGACTGGGTGGTGGTGAGCTATCTCCTCGACGGCGACCAGCACCACCTGCGCTTTCCGTGGCTCGTGCTCGCCGGCGACGCGGAGCGTCCGGCGCCCGTCCGGCGCGGCGGGGGGCGGCGGTCGCTCGCGCTCGAGCAGGAGGGCGACTGGCTGCGCCGTACGAAACGGCAGTTCTTCGCCGTCCGCGAGGAGGCGCCAGGGCGCGGGCGCTTTGCCGAGCAGGTGCGCTTCCGCGCATACCGGTCCCGCAGGGGCCGCGACGTCGGGCACCTGCGCATCTTCAGCTTCGACGTCCAGGCCGGCGAGGTCGCGGCCTTCGCCGACCACGTGCGCAGGCTGTTGGACGACGCCCCGCCCGCGGGCCTCGTCATCGACATCCGGGGCAATCCGGGCGGAGACCTGGTCGCTGCACAGAAGCTCCTGCAGCTCATCTCGCCGCACCCGATCGTGCCCCAGCCGGTCGAGTTCGCCAACACCGTGCCGTCGGCGCGCCTGGCCCGGCGCATGTATCCCGACGAGGCGTTCGCGGAGGAGCTCGGGCTCGCGGCCGAGACCGGCGCCGCGTACATCCGCAGCCCGCCCGTCGTGGATCCCCGCGAGTACAACGACATCGGCCGGGTGTACGCCGGCCCCGTCGTGCTCATCGTCGACGCGCTGTCCTACAGCGCGGGCGACATCTTCGCCGCCGGGTTCCGCGACCACGACCTCGGGGAGGTCGTCGGCACCGCCGCGCAGACGGGCGGGGGCGGCGGCAACGTGTGGACCTACGACCACCTCCGGCAGGCGGCGAGCGACCTCAAGCCGCTGCCCCGGGAGGCGTCGTTCGACGTGGCCGTCCGGCGCAGCACGCGCGTGCGCGACAAGGCCGGCATCGGGCTCGAGGATCTCGGGGTCACCGCGACGCGGACCCGGGCGCTGACGAGTCGAGACCTGCTCGGGCGCAACGAGGACCTGCTCGAGTACGCCGTCGAGGTGCTCGAGCGCCGGCGGTAGCGCTCCATCTCCGACCGGGAGGACCTTCCATGCCACCGCTCCAGGGACGTGTCGCCCTCGTGGCCGGCGCGACGCGCGGCGCAGGCCGGGGCATCGCCGTCGCCCTCGGCGAGGCCGGGGCGACGGTGTACTGCACGGGACGCACCACGCGCGAGCGGCGCTCCGAATACGACCGGCCGGAGACGATCGAGGAGACCGCCGAGCTCGTCAGCGCGGCCGGCGGCCATGGGGTGGCGGTGGCGGTCGACCACCTCGAGCCCGACGCGGTCGCGGCGCTCGTGCGCCGCATCGACCTCGAGCAGCACCGGCTCGACGTCCTGGTCAACGACGTCTGGGGCGCGGAGCACCTGTTCGCGTGGAACACACCCCTGTGGGAGCACGACCTCGCCGCCGGCCTGCGCCTCCTGCGGCTCGCGGTCGACACGCACCTCATCACGAGCCACCTCGCCCTCGGGCTGCTGACCCGCTCGCCCGGCGGGCTCGTCGTCGAGATGACCGACGGCACACGCGACTACAACGCCGTCACCTACCGCAACTCCGCCTTCTACGACCTGGCCAAGACCGCCGTCCTGCGGCTCGCGTTCATCCAGGCCCATGAGCTCGCCCCGCACGGCTGCACCGCCGTCGCCCTGACGCCGGGCTGGCTGCGCTCGGAGATGATGCTCGAGGCCTTCGGCGTCACGGAAGCCACCTGGCGCGACGCGGCCGCCGTCCAGCCGCACTTCGCCGCGATCGCCGAGAGCCCGCGGTACGTCGGCCGCGCCGTCGCCGCGCTCGCCGCCGACCCCGACGTCGCGCGCCACAACGGCGCGTCGCTGTCCTCGGGCGGGCTCGCTCGCGAGTACGGCTTCACCGACGTCGACGGCTCCCGGCCGGACTGCTGGCGCTACATGGTCGAGGTGCAGGACGCCGGACTGCCGGCCGACCCCACGGGCTACCGCTGACGGGCGGGCGATCCGGCCGGTCAGCGCTGGGCGGCGGGCTCGGCGCAGCCCGCGACGAGGACGAGGACGCGCGAGAGGGTCAGCGCGTAGGCCCGCAGGATCGCCGCCATGCCCGGCGCGGCGTCGGCGATGCCGGCCGCCCGCAACGCCGCCGCCGAGGCCGCCACCTCCCAGGGCAGCGCCGCGGCGGCGGACGCCGCGGCCGAGCCGAGCGCCGAGGCGCGCTCCCGCGTGGCGGCCGCCTGCGGCTCCAGGACGTCCCACACCGGTTCCAGGCGGCCCACGGTTGCCAGGCGGCGCCAGATGCGGTTGACGATCGGGGTTCCCAGCCGGGCACGGACCCGGCCGAGCACCTCGGCGTGTCC
>CADCWC010000186.1 GCA_902806305.1 uncultured Thermoleophilia bacterium
TTCGAGCGCGGCGACGAGCCCCTGCCCTTCCTGACCGCGATGACGAGCTACTGGACCGGCCAGCCCGGTGCGATCGCCTTCGGCGCCGAGCATCCGACCGAGGTGCTCGCCGACGTGCTGGCCGCGGCCGGCGTCCCGCAGCTCCACGCTGCCGAGACGGAGAAGTACCCGCACGTCACGTACTTCTTCAACGGCGGCGTCGAGGATCTCCACGAGGGCGAGGAGCGGATCCTCGTCCCCTCGCCGAGGGAGGTCCGGACCTACGACGAGAAGCCCGAGATGAGCGCGCCAGAGCTCGCCGAGCGGTTCGTGGCCGCGCTCGGCACCGGCCGCTACGGCTTCGCGATCCTGAACTTCGCCAATCCCGACATGGTCGGCCACACGGGCGTCATCCCGGCGGTGGTCCACGCCGTGGAGACCGTCGACGCGTGTCTCGGCGAGGTGCTCGCGGCCGTGGCGGAGCTCGGCGGGGTGGCGCTCGTGACGGCCGACCACGGCAACGCCGAACGCATGCTGGCCGACGACGGCTCGCCCCACACGGCGCACACGACGAATCCCGTGCCGCTCGTGCTGGTCGGCGCCGATCAGGCCCTCCGGGACGGCGGACGGCTGGGCGACATCGCTCCGACCGTGCTCGGCCTCCTCGGGCTCACCGTACCCGCCGCCATGACGGGGCGCTCGCTGCTCGTGCGAGTGTGAAGCGCTGGTGAACGAACGCTCACACATCTCGCCCACCGTTCGACGGGGGGCGCTCGTATACTGGCGGCGTTGAACGCCTGTCGGCAGCCTCGGACGGATCAGTGCCGCTGATTCAGCCTCACCCGGTCCTGCTGCGACGAGCACAGGCCGGTGACGAGCGCGCGTTCGCGCAGCTCGTCGAGCAGTACCAGGCGCCGCTCTTCTCGTACATCCTGCGGATCGTCAACGGCGACCGTGCGCTGGCCGAGGACCTCTGCCAGGACGTCCTCCTGCGCGTGTACCAGAACCTGGCCGGCTTCAGCCTCCGGTCGTCGTTCACGACGTGGCTGTTCCAGGTCGCGAAGCACCGGGTCTACGACGAGGTGCGGGCCCGCGACCGCCGGGTGCGCCCGACGGTCGACCTCGACGCGTGCCCGTGGTTGGCCGGCACGACGGAGCCGGAGCGTCAGGTGGAGGAGATGGCGGCCGTGTGGGCGGCGATCGCGGCGCTGCCGGTCGACCTGAAGATGGCACTGCTCCTGCGCGACGTGGTCGGCCTCTCCTATCTGGAGATCGCCGACGTCCTCGACGTGACGCTCGCGACCGTCAAGTGGCGCATCTACCGCGGTCGCGAGGACGTCCAGGCCGCGCTCGGCGACGTGCTGCCCTCGCGCGGCACGGCCACGCCCGCCACGGCCTAGCAACCGACCCGGCAGAAGAACGTCAGGAGGTTGCCGTCGAGGTCGCCGGTGGCGAACTCCCGCGTGCCGTGGTCCGTCAGGCTCACGCCGCCGCGCGAGGCGGGGTGGAGGACGCCTTCGCGCTCGAGCTCGGCGTAGAGCGCGTCGACGTCCGTGACCTCGATGCGACAGCTGGCCGTGCCGGCCAGGAACGACTCGGCGCCGGAGCGGACCGGCCGCCCCGGCAGGTCCGCGCGCGACCGCCAGTTCTCGTCCGTGGCGCCCCACAGGTGGATCTCGGCGTCGTCGCGGACGAGGACGGCGAAGTCGTCGGCCTCGTACGGCGCCGCGAAGCCGAAGCGCTCGCGGAGGTGGGCGGCCGCCGCAGGGACGTCCCGGACGGGGAGGGCAGGGATGGTCCGGCCGAGGCCGGCGGCGGCGCGGCCGAGAGGTGGTGGCATGCGGACGAGGGTGGCGGACCGGGTCCGGCGGCGCAACTCAGACCGCAGCGGCGACGACGGCCGCGAGGCGAGCCATCAGGGACGCGGCACGTCGGTCGTCCAGCCCTTGCTCGACGGCCAGGGAGCGCCACGTGGTGAAGGTCAGTCCGTGGCCGATCGCGGCGGCGACCGAGGGATCGGGCGGGCGGCCGGTCATCAGCACCTCGCGGGCCGCCGTGAGGTAGCCCCGGTAGCCGTCCAACGTCTGGGTCAGCTCCGGAACGAGCGGCTCGTCGCGGAGGATGTTCTCCATCATGCGCGCCGTCCGCCGGTAGAAGGCGTAGAGCTCGTCGAGGGCCGTGCGGACGCGCTCGTCGGCGTCGTCGATCGCGAGCCACCGGCCCGGATCGGGCAGCGGGTTGTGCGCGAGCCAGTGCGCCGAGCAGGCGGCGAACAGCGCCGCCTCGTCGGGGAAGTGCCGGTAGACGGTCGAGCGGCGGACGCCCGCGTGCTCGGCCAGGGCGCTGATCGACGTGCGCGCGGGCCCGACGGTCCCGTGGAGCGCGACGGCGCTCTCGGTGATGCGGCGCCGGGTTCCCTCCTCGTGCTCGGCCCGGCGCGTCTTCCGGTAGGGACGCTTTTCGTCGGTCATGTGTGTCCGACCATCTTGACACAGATCGGCCCGGTCCGTATATTCGTGCGACATTACTGTCCGACGAACGAAGGAGGCCGACATGGCGACGACGGCGACGACGACGAAGATCGTGGGACCGGGGGACGGCAAGGCCGGCACGCTCGGGAGCATCGGCGCGCGGCTGATGATCGAGGGGGTCGAGACGGGCGGCGGGTTCTCGCTGGTGGAGCACCCGATGCCGCCGCGCGCCCTCGCCGCCCCGCTCCATCGGCACCTCCGCGAGGACGAGTACAGCTACGTGCTGTCGGGTCGGCTCGGGGCCCTGCTCGGCGACGACGTCGTCGAGGCCGGACCGGGGGACCTCGTCTTCAAGCCGCGCGGGCAGTGGCACACCTTCTGGAACGCGGGCGACGAGCCGGCCTCGATCCTGGAGATCATCGCGCCGGCCGGGTTCGAGAGGTTCTTCGCCGAGCTGATCGACCTCGGCGGCGCGATGCAGGCCGACCCGGCGGTGCTCGGCAGCCTCTGCGCCCGCTACGGCCTCGAGATGCAGCCCGACACCGTCCCCGGGCTCGTCGAGCGCTTCGGCCTGCGGATGCCGGGCGGAGCCGGCTGAAAGCGTCGGACCGTGGTGGCGTCGGACGGGCCCGGCGGGGCCCGTCCGACGGCCGGTCACCGCATGCTCAGAGGCCGACCGCGAGCCGCGCGGCGAGGCGCTCGGGCAGGCCGGCCGCCCGGATCTCCTCCTGGGTGCGGCTCACCTCGTAGGTCGTCCGCTCGAACGTGGCCGTGGTCGCGCGGCCGTCGTCGTCGTCGAGCTCGAGCAGCAGCCAGGCGGCGCGGGGGTCGCCGTCGCGGGGCTGGCCGACGGAGCCCGGGTTGAGCAGCGACCGGCGGCCGGCGTCGAGGTCGAGAACCGTCCCGCCCGGGGCGGGTCCCCCGCTCAACCGTCCCTCGAGCAGGCGCACGGCGACGGCCACGTGCGTGTGGCCGACGAGCACCACGCGGTCCTCGGCCGCCGTGTCGAGCGCCGCCCTGGCGCTCGTCGCGTCGACGACGTACTCCCAGACCGGGTCGCGAGGGGAGCCGTGATAGAGGCCGACGGGTGGTGCGTCGTGGGCGGCGTCGAGTCCCGCCAGCCACGCCTCGGCGTCCGCGCGGAGCACCTCACGCGTCCAGCGGATCGAGCGCGCCGCGTCCTCGGAGAAGACCCGGACGTCGGCGCGGGCGGCGACGGCGAGGTCGTGATTGCCCGCCAGCACGCGCGTGCACGCCGCCCGGACCCGCGCCACGCACTCGTTCGGCCGCGCGCCGTAGCCGACGATGTCACCGAGGCACCACGTCTCGTCGACCGCCGCGGCGGCCGCCGCCTCGAGCGTCGACTCCAGCGCGGCCAGGTTCCCGTGGATGTCGGAGATGACCGCGACGCGCATGACGGGGCAGCGTAGCGACCGGCCGGAGGCCCTGGTGGTGGCCGCGAACCGCCCGCCCTATGCTGCCCGGATGGACGACGACATGCACGAGCGCCATCTCAACATCCACTTCACGCCCGAGATCATGGCCGGCGTCTACGCGAACTTCGCCAACGTCAGCCACTCCGACTACGAGTTCACGATCACGTTCGCGCGGGTGGATCACGAGGTGGATGACGAGGAGGTACCGGGCGTCGTCGTCTCCCGGGTCAACCTCTCGCCCCGGTTCATGCGCGAGCTGCTCGACGCGATGGAGGACAACTACTCCAAGTGGTCGGCGCGGGAGCGCATCCGCGAGCTGCCCGAGACCGACGGGACGACCGACGAGGACGCGGACGAGCCGGAGTAGCGCCGCGGCGGCCCGGCCGTGATCCGGCTCGTGGTGGTCGGTCGCCCGCGCGGGGCGCTCGCCGACGCGGCGGCCGAGTACGAGCGGCGCCTGGGGCGGGCGCTGCGCTTCGAGGTCGTCGAGGTGCGCGAGGAGGCGCTGCAGCACGGGACGGCCGCCGAGGTCCTGGCGCGCGAGGCGCGCCGGCTCGGACCACACCTCGACGGCTGGCGGCGGGTGGTGCTCGACCGCACCGGCGCGGCGCTCACGTCGGAGGACCTCGCCAGGCAGCTCGCGGACTGGGAGGAGCGGCCGCCTCAACGCACCGCGCTCGTGGTGGGCGGGTCGCACGGCCTCGACCCGTCGATCACCGCCGGTGCGGATCTGCGCCTCTCGCTCGGCGCGCTGACGCTGCCGCACCAGCTCGCGCGGGTGGTCCTCGTCGAACAGCTCTACCGGGCGACCACGATCCTGCGCGGCGAGCCGTACCACCGCTGACCCGTCCGGGACCGGGCGGCGCGCCACCTGCCACGATGCCGGGGTGACCGACCTGCTCGCCTCGCTGCGCGCCCCCATCCACGGTGCCGCCGTCTCGCTGACCGGCGCCCAGGGCGCCGAGGTCGCGCTCGAGCGTCCCGGGGACCCGTCGTTCGGCGACTACGCCACCGGGGTCGCCATGCGCCTCGCGCCGATGCTGCGGCGGCCGCCACGGCAGATCGCCGAGGACCTGGCCAGCCGCATCCGGGGTGGCGACGACATCCGGGCGGTCGAGATCGCCGGGCCGGGGTTCATCAACCTCTGGCTCGCGCCCTCGTGGTACCACCGCGCCGTCCGGAGCATCCTGCACGACGGCCCCGACTACGGGCGAGGCGACCCGTCGCGGCCGGAGCGGTTGCTCGTCGAGCTGGTGTCCGCCAACCCCACCGGGCCGCTGACGCTCGGCTCGGCGCGGAACGCGGCCTACGGCGACGCGGTGGCGCGACTGCTTCGCTTTGCCGGTCACACCGTCACGCGCGAGTACTACTTCAACGACGGCGGCCGGCAGATCGAGCTGTTCGGTGAGTCGCTGCGGGCGGCGCGCCGCGGCGGGGAGGCGCCCGACGGTGGGTACTCGGGTCCGTACGTCGACGAGATCGCCGCGGCCATCGAGCTCCCGGACGAGGCCGACACGGCGCGCTGGTCCGAGCGCGGCACCGGGTTGATGTTCGACCGCATCAAGGACACGCTGCGACGGTTCCGGGTGGACGTCGACATCTGGTTCTCCGAGGCCTCGCTGCACGAGAGCGGGGCCGTGGCCGAGGCGATCGGCCGCGCGCGGGCGGGAGGCCACGTCTACGAGCGCGAGGGTGCCACGTGGCTCGCCACGAGCGCGTTCGGCGACGACAAGGACCGGGTCGTCCTGCGCGCGAACGGCGCGCCGACGTACTTCGCGGCCGACCTGGCGTACGTCGACGTGAAGTTCCGGCGCGGCCACGAGCGGGTGTTCTACGTGCTCGGTGCCGACCACCACGGCTACGTCGGCCGGCTCGCCGCGGCGGCCGCGTGTCTCGGCTACGAGCCGTCGCGCGTCGAGGTGCTGATCTACCAGCTCGTGACCGTCTCCGGCGAGCGCATGGGCAAGCGGCGGGGCAACGTGGTCTTCGCCGACGAGCTGGCCGAGGCGATCGGCGTCGACGCCGCCCGGTACTTCCTCGTCCAGCGGTCACACGACCAGGTCATGGACATCGACCTCGATCTCGCCGCCGAGCGGACGCAGAAGAACCCGGTCTACTACGTGCAGTACGCCCACGCCCGCGCCATGTCGATCCTGCGCAAGGCGGCCGACGAGGCGGTGGCGCTGCCGCCCGTGGGCGACTGGAGCCACGAGCCCGAGCCGGGGGAGGCGGCGCTCGTCAAGCGGCTCGCCGAGTGGCCGGAGGTCGCGGCCGACGCGGCCGTGCGACGGGCTCCGCACAAGGTCGTCTCCTACGCGCACGACCTGGCCGCCGACTTCCACGTCTTCCATCACAACCATCGCGTCCTCCACGAGGAGGCCGACGTCCGTGGGTTCCGCCTGGCCCTCACGGAGGCCACCGGCGCGACGATCCGGCGGGCGCTCGACCTGGTCGGCGTCGAGGCCCCCGACTCGATGTGAGCGCCCGGCTCGGCTGGCAGCTCGCCGTGGCGGCGGTGGCCACCGCCTGGGGCGCCGTGGGGCTGTTCGTGAAGGGCGTCACGCTCGACGCGGCCGGGATCGTGACGTGGCGCGTGGCCCTCGCGGCCGCGACCGTCGCCGCCCTCGCCGGGCTGGTCGGGCACGCCGCGCTCCTGCGGGTACCGCTCGGTCGCCGCCTGCTCCTGGCCGGGGCGACGGTGCTGCTCGCCGCGCACTGGTGGCTGTTCTTCGAGACGATCAAGCGCTCGACCGTGACGGTGGGCGTCCTGTTCGCCTACCTCGCGCCGGTGTTCCTGGCCGCGCTCGCCCCGTGGCTGCTGCGCGAGCGCCTGACGCGGCGCAGCGTCGGTGCCCTCCTCGCCGCGCTCGGGGGCACGCTGCTCGTCGTCGGGGGCGCGGAACCGCCGTCCGGCCTGGCTGTGGTGCTCGGCCTGCTGACGGGCCTCTCCTACGCGGTCCTGATCGTGCTCGGCAAGACGCTCCGACGCGAGGTGAGCGGCGTCGCCGTGGCGTTCTGGCAGTACGGCGGCGTGGCGGTGCTGCTCGCGCCCGTCGCGCTCGCCGGGCGGGGCCTCGAGCCCGCGTCGCTGCGGCAGCTCGGCGCGTTGGTGGTGCTGGGCGTGGTGCTGACCGGGCTCTGCGGACTGCTCTACGTGCTGGCGCTCGGCAACGTCCCGGCCCAGGCGATCGGCATCCTCAGCTACCTGGAGCCGGTCTCCGCGGCGGTGCTGGCCGCGCTCGTGCTCGACGAGGCCGTCGGCCTGCGCACCGTCCTCGGGGGCCTCCTGGTGCTCGCCGCCGGCCTGGTCGTCGTCCTGCAGCCGGCACCCGCGTCACGCCCGGCGGCCGTCCGCCGACGCGCCGTCGCCGGAGGCTGACGGTGGACGCGCCGCTCGTCGTCACGGTCGGCGACCTGGTGCTCGACGTGACGTGTCGGCCGGGCGGCGCGGTGCGGGGCGGCACCGATACGCCCACCCGCGTCGTGGTCGACGCGGGCGGCCAGGCCGCCAACGCGGCGGCGTGGGCCGTCGAGGCCGGAGCGCAGGGGCGGCTCGTGACGCGCCGTTCGGCCGACCACGTCGGTCGGCTGGCCGAGCAGCGGATCGCGCTGCGCGGGGTGGAGGTGCGCGGACCGGTGGGCGCCACCGGCGGCGGCGCCATCGTCGTGCTCGTGCGGCCGGACGGCGAGCGCGACATGCTGAGCGATCGTGGGGCGTCCACGGAGCTCGCCGCCGCCGACCTGCCCGCCGACCTGCTCGCGGGCGCGGGTGCGCTGCTCGTCACCGGCTACACGCTGTCC
>CADCWC010000187.1 GCA_902806305.1 uncultured Thermoleophilia bacterium
TTCGCGCCTCGTGCGGGCAGCGCGGAGGCCATCACGGTGCACGCCGGCGAGGCGCTTGCCCTGCCGGGTCGCTGGCCGCACTGGGTCGAGCACCACGGGCCCGAGCCGACCGTCACGTTCGAGGTCGAGTACTGGACGCCCGCCTCGGCGCGCGAGCGGAAGCTCCACGACGTCAACTGGGCGCTCCGTCGCCTCGGCCTGCACCCGGCACCGCCGGCCGCCCGGCCGCGGCGCGACGGAGCCAAGCGGGTCGCCTTCGACGTGGCCGCGCGCCTCAGCGGCCGCGGGAAGGCCTTCACCGGTGCCTGAGGGCCGAGCGGGTCGTCGCCGAGCGGGTCGTCGCCGGGCGAATCCTCGTCCGCCACACCTCCGGCGGCCTCAGCGGTAGCTGCGGAGCTGCACGCCGCCGTGCTGGGCGTAGCTCTCGGCCAGCGCGCGCTGGATCTGACGGCCCGCGGCGCCGGTCGGGGGGCCGACCGACCCGAGCGGCGCCCGCAGCAGCGCGGCCATCGCCTCGAGCGTGCCCGGTGCGACCGCGAAGCCGCCTCCACAGCCGCCGCAGACGACACCACCCGCCGCGGCGTCGTAGCGGGCCAGCGGTCCCCCGCCACCGCACGCCGCGCAGGCGTCGAGCCGCGGGGCCCAGCCGGCCAGCGTCAGGAGCTTCAGCCCGAAGGCGAGCGCCAGCGGGTCCTGGGCGGGGACGGACGGCGTCGGCGTCGGCAGCGTCGCGAGCACCTCGAGGAATCGCACCAGACCGTCGTAGAGACGCTCGTTGGGGTGCTGCTCCGGGAAGAGCTTCGTCACCGTCTCGACGCCGACCGTGGCGACCGCGAGCCGGTACGGATCCGTGCGGACCTCGTCCGCCGTGGCCACCGTCGCGGCACCCGTGACCGTGGAGAGCTCGCCGCGCCCGGCGTGCAGCACGAGCTCGACCCGGCTGAGCGGCTCCAGGCGCCCGCCGAACCGCGACCGGGTCCGGCGCACGCCCTTGCAGATCGCGCCGACGCGGCCGTGCTCCCGGGTCAGCAGGTGCAGGATGCGGTCGGCCTCCGCGAAGCGGAACGACCGGAGGACCACCGCCTCGACCTTGACGCTGCGCCCCGGCACGGGCCTCCGGGCCGCCTATGAGCGGGCGGCGGCCGCGACCAGCCCGGTCAGCTCGCCCGACCGGTCGAGGGCGCGGAGCTGGTCGAAGCCGCCGATCGGCCTGCCGCCGATCAGGATCTGCGGCACGGTCATCCGACCGGTCAGCTCCATGAGCCTGCTCCGGAAGCCGGGGTCCTGGTCGACGTTGACCTCGTCGAACTCGATCGATCGTTGCCGGAGGAGCTGCTTCGCGCGGTCGCAGTATCCGCACCAGTCGGCGGTGTAGACGACGACGGAATTCGCTGAGTGAGTCACAGCGGATCGAACGCCCGGCGCAGGGCCGGCATTCCCCCGGCCGGGCGGCTCCCGCGGGCCGCGCGGCGGCGCTGGCACGAGGGGCACACGTGCGTGCCGCGACCGGCCACGCGCAGCTTGACCACCTCGCGGCCGCAGGTCGGGCACGGCTCGCCGGTCCGGCCGAAGACGGCGAACCGCTCCTGCATCGACCCGTGCCCGCCGTCCGACGTCCGGTAGTCGCGGATGCTCGCGCCCTGGGCCTCGATGCCGAGGGCGAGCACCTCGCGGACCGCCTCGACGAGCCGGCGGACGGCCGCGGGGGAGACGGCGTCGCCCGGCGTCGACGGGTGGACGCGCGCCCGGTGCAGCGCCTCGTCGGCGTAGATGTTGCCGACGCCCGCGACCACGCGCTGGTCCAGCAGCAGCGCCTTCACCGGCGCCCGTCGACCGGTGAGCGCTCGCCGCAGCGTGGCCGGACGGAAGGCGTCGTCGAGCGGCTCCGGCCCGAGCCGCGCGTCCAGGTGTGCGGCGAGGTCCGCGTCGCCCAGGAGGATCCACGTCCCGAAGCGCCGCACGTCGAGGAAGTCGAGTCGCGCGCCGTCGTCGAGCTGCAGCACGGCCCGCGTGTGCGGCGCGACGGGGTGGCCGTCGGCCGGGCGGGCCGGACGGTGGAGCAGGTTGCCCGTCATCCGGAGATGGACGAGCAGCGTGCCCGCCCGCGCGCCGTGTCGGAGCGGCAGCAGCAGGTACTTCCCACGTCGGCCCGGTGCGCCCAGCACCGCCCCGGTCAGGTCCCGCGCCACGGTCGCCGGGTTGTGCGGCGCGACGAGACGGGCGTCGAGGATCGCGGCGTCCACGACGCGGCGCCCCGTCACGAGCGGCGCCAGCCCGCGCCGAACGGTCTCGACCTCGGGCAGCTCGGGCATCCGCCGCACTATGCCGTACCCGTGCCGGTCCGCCGCGCGCTCGCGGCCGGTCGAGCGCCGACGAGGTCCCCACCCGGACGTCGCGTGCGGGCACGCCGTCGGTGCGGATGCGCACGAACGGAGGCCGACGGGAGCGACGCCCGCGGCGCGTCAGGCGACGACGCGGTCGAGGACCGCCGCCACGTAGCCGCCGAGCGTCAGGGCGAGCCGCTGCTCGTCGCCCGAGAAGCGCCGTGGCCGACTGTCGAAGAGCTCGACGGCTCCGACGGGACGGTCTCCGACGAGGAGCGGCACGACGAGCACCGCGCCCGCGTTCCGTCGGCGCAGGCGCGCCACCTCCGTCGGGTCGGCGTCCCGGCTGTCGAGCGAGCAGGCGTACGTGGCGCCGTCCTCGAGCGCGCGGGCGGTGGACGGGTGGTCGGCGAGCGTGAGCGTCTCGGGCCGCTCGAGCGGCGTCAGTCCCCCGCCCCAGACCTCGGCCACGGGCTGCAGCGCGGTCCCGCCGTCGACGAGCAGCGAGAGGGCGCACCCGGAGACGCGGAACGCGCCGATCCAGTCGCGCACCACGGCCCGGCTCGCGGTCGTCGCGTCCCCCGCGCCCGCGGCCTCGTGGGCTCCCGCACCGACGGGCCGCTCCGTCGGCTCGAGGCTCGTCCGGTCGGCTCGCCGCCCGGCCAGGACGGCCGTGCCCCGCCCGTCGGCCTTCGCCGCGTAGAGCGCGCCGTCCGCCAACTCGAACAGCGCCTCCGGCTCCATCGCGGCCGCCGTGACGGCGACGCCCGCGGAGATGGAGAGCGCGCCGACGCCCGGGACGTCGGTGCCGCCGACCGCCGCCACGGTCCGCTGGGCGGCGGTGAGCGCGTCGTCGGGTGAGCCGTGCAGCAGCCACGCGAACTCGTCGCCGCCCAGGCGGCCCACGACGTCCTCGCCGCGCGCCGTGGCGCGGAGCGCGTCGGCGACCGCCCGGATGGCCGCGTCGCCCGCCGCGTGGCCGTGGAAGTCGTTCAGGTGCTTGAGGTGGTCCAGGTCGATGAGGATCAGCGCCACGGGGCCGCCCTGGCGGGCGAGCCGGGCGAGGGCCCGGCGGACCTCGTCGTGGAACGCGGCGTGGTTCAGCAGGCCGGTCAGGCTGTCGCGCGACGCCTGATGACGGAGACGCTCCTCGGCCTCGAGGCGCCCCCAGGCCGCGCTGACCTCGGCCGCCACGAAGCGGGCCAGGTCGATCTCGTCCTGGCGGATCATCCGCGGCTCGTTCCAGGCGCAGCTGAAGCAGCCACGCGCTCCGGCTCCGTCGAGGAGCGGCAGGAGGAGCACGCTCTCGGCGCCGAGCCGCTCCACGAGCCGCGGATTCAGGTACGCGCAGTCGGGCGCGTCGGGCACGAACACCGGCTCGCGGCGGGACATCGCGAGCTGGGCCCCGCTCGGCTCCACGCGCGTGTCGACCACCGCCCCGAACGGCGCGCCGGACGAGGCGACGACCCGCAGCAGGTGGGACGCCGCCGGGTCGGCCGCGAGGACGATGGCGTGCGTGGTGCCGAGCAGCTCCGCCATGCGCCGGGCCGACACGTCGAGGAGCTCCTCGAGGTCCTTCGCCGCGGCGAGCTCGCGGCTGAGCGTCGCGCCGACGAGCGCCGTCCGCAGCCGGGCGTCCCGTTCGCGGCGCACGAGGTAGGAGCCGAAGGCCGCGCCGAGCGCACGATAGCGGGCGTCGAGGGAGGCGAGCCGTCGAGCGCTGAACGCGTCGCGTCGGTCGGACGAGAGCACGAGGAAGCCGAGCAGCAGACCCTCCGGCCGCAGCGGCAGGACGGCCTGGGCGCCGTAGCCGAGCTCGAACCCGGTCCTCGCCCCCGCGTCGTCCGAGTGCCGCTCGGACACGCAGACCACGGGGCCGAGGACCGCGGCGCGCGCGAAGCTGTCGGTCGCGACGACGCGCGTGGTCAGGCCGGCCGGCGCCGAGCGATGTCCGACCGAGGCCACGATCTCGGCCATGGTCGGGAGCGCCTCGTCGACCGTCACGATCGCCGCCGCGACGATGTCGTCACCGAGGACCATCGCGGCCAGCGCGGCCCCGAGCTCGTCCGGCGTGGTGGCCGAGGACATGCGGGCCCGCAGCCGGTCGAGCTCGAACCCGTGCACCATGCGCTCGGCGAGTCCGGCGACGAGCACGGCCACCGCGACCTCCATGAACGTGGCGATGACGAGCGGGGTGAGCTGCTCGACGGTGTCGGCCGTGACGACGACCGCGAGCCGCACGATCAGGAAGGCGACGAGCGTCGGCAGGGCGGTCCGCCGGTCGAAGACCACGGCCGCGAACACGAGCGGCAGGACGAGGAGCTCGAGGAACGGACTGATCCGTCCGCCGGAGGAGGCCACGGCGACGCCGATCAGCGCGACCGCCGCGGGCGTCGTGACGCGAAGCAGCGTCACGGACGGGGGTCGCAGCGCGATCAGTCCGGCGGCCGCGACGCCGAGCCCGGCGGCCGCGAGGACGCCGGGGACCCAGATCGAGGCCTCCCGCGGCAGCAGGCCGAGCAACGCGACCGGGACGGCGAGGAGGTACAGCGCCACGGCGACGCGGCGGACGACCTCGATCCGGAAGCGGACGCGTTCCACCGTCTCACCTTGGCAGGGTCGGCGTGTCGCCCCGCACCCCTTTCGGGGGAACGACACGCCGCACCACGCCCGACCGTCAGCGCTCGAGCGACCGGTCCCCGTTCCCGTGGTCGACGTCGTCGCCCGGGCGGGTGCGCGGCGAGAAGCGGTCGAGCACCGCCGCCACGTACCCCGCCAGGCCGAGGGCGAGCCGCTGCTCGTCACCGGTGAACGCGCGCGGCCGCGCGTCGTAGACCTCGATGATGCCCTGGACCCGGCCGCGCCGGGAGAGCGGCACGACGAGCACCGAACCCTGCTGGATGCGACGGAGGACCGCGACTTCGGCGGGGTCCGACTGCGGATCGTCGACGCGGGCCGTCACCACGCTGCGCGTGCGCAGGACCTCGGCCGTGGCCGGGAACTCCGCCACGACCCACCGGGTGCCGACGCTCGCCCCGTTCGCCTCCCCGTGGAGGGAGCTCGCGATCTCGACCAGCACGGCCCCGTCGTCGTCGAGGAGGGACACGGTGCAGCCGGAGGCGCGGAAGAGCGCCGTCCATTCGGCGGCCACGGCCGCCGCGGCGTCCTCGAGCGTGTCGGCCGCCGCCGGGTCCGTCGAGGGCGGAGGCGCGTCGTGGGGGACGCCGTCGGCGGCGGACGCCGGCAGACCCGGGCGACGGTGGGCCAGGAGCGCGACGCCTCGGCCGCGCGCCTTCGCGTCGTAGAGCGCCCGGTCGGCCCGCTCGAACAGCGTGGCGGGCTCGATCGTCGAGGCGGTGACGCTGACGCCGGCCGACAGCGACAGCGTCCCCGCGGGCTCGACGGTGCGCCCGGCGACGAGCCGGATCGCCCGCTCGGCAGCGGCGATGGCGTCATCGGGCGACGAGCCGACGAGCAGCCAGCCGAACTCGTCGCCGCCGAGGCGCCCCACGGCGTCCGTGGCCCGCGCCTCCGACGCCAGCACGTCGGCGACGGCCCGCAGTGCCGCGTCGCCGACGCCGTGCCCGTGGAAGTCGTTCAGGTGCTTGAGATGGTCGAGATCCGCCAGGACGAGCGCCACGGGACCACGGTCGCGGCCGATGCCCGCGAGCGCCCGCTCGACCTGCTCATGGAAGGCGGCGTGGTTGAGGAGTCCCGTGAGCGGGTCACGCGTCGCCTGCGCGCGCAGGCGCTCGTCGACCTCGAGGCGGGTGAGCGCCGCGCCGATCTCCGCCCCGAGCGCCATGGCGAGGTCGATCTCGTCGCTCCGCATGATCTTGGGCGACCGCCAGGCGACGGACAGACCGCCGCGGGCCCCGCCCGGGCCGAGCAGCGGCACGGCGAGGGAGGCCTCCGTCCCCATCCGGGCGCTCGCCTCCGGGTCGACGACCGAGGACGTGCTCACGTCGGGGATCCAGACCGCCGTCCGCCGCGCCATCGCGGCGTGGACCGGGCTCGGCCGGCTCTGCGTGTCGACCACCTCGCCGGATCGGTACCCGCCGACGGCGGCCACGGTCCGCAGGACGTGGTGCTCCGAGCGGTCCGTCAGGAGCATCGCGACGTCGGGCGCCCCGAGCAGCTCGGCGGTGCGCTCCGCGGCGAGCGTCGCGACCCGCTCGGGCGTGCGCGCCTCGGCGAGGTCGACGCTCAGGAGGCGGCCCGCGAGCGCCGCGCGCAGTCGGGCGTCGCGCTCCCGCCGGACGAGGAACGACGCGACCGGCGAGGCGAGCGGCGACAGCCGCCGTCCGAGGCGGCGCAGCCTGTGTGGCGGGAACGCGTCGGGACGGTCGGAGCACAGCACGACGTAGCCGACGAGCCCCTCCCGGGTCTGCAGCGGGAAGGTGGCGAGCGAGCCGTAGCCGCGCGCGGCGGCGACGCGCTCGCCCCGGTCGGCGGAGGTCGGGTCCGGCCGCGTCTGCAGCGGGCCGGTCGAGACGACGCGCGCGAACGCGTCGTCCGGCACGACCCGGAACGTCTCGCCGAGCGGCAGCGCGCCCAACCCGACGTCGGCGACGGTCTCGGCCAGGGTGACGGGCGTGCCGTCGACCACGACGAGACACCCCGCCACCACGTCCCCTCCGAGCAGCGACTCGAACGCGCGCGACACCGCGGCGGTGGAGCCGGCCTCGTTCACCGCGGCGCGGAGCCGGTCCACCTTGGCGGCGTCGGCCATGGCCGCGGCCCAGGCCGCCACGAGCGCGGTCAGGGTGAGGTCGACGGCGGCGTCCACGGCGACGGGCGTCAGGTCGCGCGCGTCGCCGGACGCAACGAGCAGCCCGACGCGGATGGCCACGTAGGCGACGAGGACCGGCGCGAGCGTCCGTACCGGCAGGATCACCGCCCCGAAGAACAGCTGCAGCGCGAGCAGCGGGTGCCACGGGCTGTCGACGCCGCCGGTCGAGAGGACCATGGCCGTCACGAGGCCCGCCGCGACGAGCGACCCGAGCCGCACGGAGACGAGGCGCGGGCGGACCAGGATCACGCCCGCCACGAGCGCCGCCGCGAGCGCGGTGGCGATCACGCCGCGGGCGTCCGGGTCCTCCCACTGCGGGAGCACGGCGAGCGGCACCGTGGCGAGCCCGACCGCGTAGAGGGTCAGGGCGACCCACCGCGCGGTGCGGCCGCGGAACCGGGTCACCTCCACGACCTCAGCATGCCAGACGGATCCGGCTCGGACCATACCCCGTGCGGGGGCGGGCGACCCGGACGGACCGCGTCAGCGGATC
>CADCWC010000188.1 GCA_902806305.1 uncultured Thermoleophilia bacterium
CGCCGCCGAACGGGGCGGTCGGGTCGAAGTTGTTGAAGGTGTTGGCCCAGACGACGCCCGCCTTCAGCTGCGAGGCCATCCGGAACGCCTTGGCGCCCTTGTCGGTCCACACGCCGGCGGAGAGGCCGTAGCGGGTGTTGTTGGCCAGCTCGACCGCCTCGTCCGGCGTGCGGAACGTCATCACGGACAGCACCGGCCCGAAGATCTCCTCGCGCGCGATGCGATGGGCGGGCGAGACGTCGGTGAAGTACGTGGGCGGGAACCAGAAGCCGCGCTCCGGGAGCGGACAGCCGAGCTGGTGCAGCGTTGCGCCCTCGTCGATCCCCGCATCGACGAGCGCCCGGATCCGGGCCAGCTGCTCGGCGGAGTTGATCGCCCCGACGTCGGTGTTCTTGTCGAGCGGGTCGCCGACGCGGAGCAGCTGGATGCGGCGCTCGAGCTTCTCGACGAGCAGCTCGGCCACCGACTCCTCGACGAGCAGGCGCGAGCCGGCGCAGCAGACGTGGCCCTGGTTGAAGTAGATGCCGTTGACGATGCCCTCGACCGCCTGGTCGAGCGCCGCGTCGGCGAACACCACGTTCGCGGCCTTGCCGCCCAGCTCGAGCGTCAGCCGCGTGCCGCGCTCGGCGAGCTCCTCGGCGATGCGGACACCGACCGCGGTGGAGCCGGTGAAGGCGACCTTCTGCACGTCCGGATGGCGGACCAGCGTCGCCCCCGTGTCGCCCGCCCCCGTCACGATGTTGAGCACGCCCGCGGGCAGCTCGGCCTCCTCGCAGATCTCGGCCAGCAGGAGGCTCGTGAGGGGCGTCGTCTCGGCGGGCTTCAGGACGAGGGTGTTGCCGCACGCCAGGGCCGGCGCGATCTTCCAGGCCGCCATCAGGAGCGGGAAGTTCCACGGGATGATCCCGGCGCAGACGCCGATCGGCCGCGGCTCGCGGCCCGCCTCGACGTAGCGGAGCTTGTCCGCCCACCCCGCGTAGTAGAAGAAGTGCGCCGCGGCCAGCGGCAGGTCGACGTCGCGGGTCTCGCGGATCGGCTTGCCGCCGTCGAGGCTCTCGGCGACCGCGAGCTCGCGGCTCCGTTCCTGCAGCAGGCGGGCGATCCGGAACAGGTACTTGCCGCGCTCCGCGCCGGACAGCGCGGCCCACGGCCCGAACGCCCGACCGGCGGCGGCGACCGCCGCGTCGACGTCGCCCGGGCCCGCGGCCCAGACCTCGGCGATCGGCTCCTCCGTGGCCGGGTTCAGCGTGGTGAAGCGCGTGCCGTCGATCGAGGGCACCCACGCGCCGCCGATCCAGAGGTCGTACTCCGACCGGAGATTGAGGAGCGCGGTCGACTCCGGCGCGGCCGCGTACTCGAAGACGCTCATGGGGCCAGGGTAGACGATCGAGGCCCCGGTCCCAGGGGCGGCTCAGGCCTCGAGCAGCGCCACGTCGTAGCGAGCCATCGCGGGGTCGCGGGTGACGAGCGTCATCCCCTCCAGCCGGGCCTGCGCGACGAGCATGCGGTCGAACGGGTCGGCGTGGTGCGGTGGCAACGCGCCCGCCTCGAGGGCATGCTCGACCGTCATGGCCAACGCCACGAAACCGGCCCCCTCCAGCAGCTCACGGACGTCGTCCTCGACGCGCAGCCGGCCGGCCGCTGCCTTGATCGCGATCTCCCAGACGGATGCCGCGGAGACGGTGACGACGTTCGCCTCGATGATCGCGCTTCGCGTCGAGTCGCGGAGCTGCGCGCCCACGCCGACCGACCAGAGGAAGACGTGCGTGTCCAGGAGCAGCCTCACGGCCGCAGGCCGTCGAACGCCTCCTGGATGTCCGGCGGCAGCGGGTCGTCGAAGTCGTCTCCGATCCAGATCCGACCTTCCGCCAACCCCAGCACGCGCTTCGGCTTCGCGTCCTCGTACGGGACGACGCGCGCCACCGGCCTCCCCGCCCGCCCGATCACGATGTCCTCGCCGGCGGCCGCCCGGTCGACCAGCCGCGAGAGCTGGGTCTTCGCCTCGTGCATGTTGACGAGCGTCATGCGTCGGAGTGTACCTAGCTCAACTGAGCTCAGCTAAGCGACCCGACCAAGCCGCGTCACCGCGTCATTCCTCCGCCCGCGACTCACGACGCAGAGAAGGCATCGGGCGACGCGTAGCGCCCGGTGCGCAGCCGGTCGAGCTGCATCAGCACGTCGTTCAGGAGCGAGGACGCGCCGATCCGGTAGCGGTCCGGCGTCAGCCAGGCGTCGCCGAGGGTCTCCTTGACGAGGACGAGCGAGGCGATCGCGTCCTTCGCGGTGCGGATGCCGCCCGCGGCCTTCATCCCGACGGCGCGTCCCGTCTCCCGCTCGTAGTCGCGGATCGCCTCCAGCATGACCAGGATCACGGGCGGCGTGGCCGCCGGGCTCACCTTGCCGGTCGAGGTCTTGATGAAGTCGGCGCCGCTCCGCATCGCGAGGAACGACGCCCGCCGGACGTTGTCGTAGGTCTCGAGCTCGCCGGTCTCCAGGATGACCTTGAGGTGCGCCGTGCCGCACGCCTCCTTGACCGCCCGGATCTCGTCGGCCACGACGTCCGTGTGGCCGGACAGGAACGCTCCGCGGTCGATGACCATGTCGATCTCGTCCGCGCCGTCGGCCACCGCGGCCCGGACCTCGGCGAGCCGCGTGGCGAGCGGCGCCTGTCCGGACGGGAAGGCCGTGGCCACCGAGGCCACGGCCACCGGCGCGTCGCCGAGCGCCTCGCGGGCGAGGGCCACGAACGTCGGGTAGACGCAGACGGCCGCGACGGACGGCAGCGTCGGGTCGGTCGGGTCGGGCCGTAGCGCCTTCGCGCACAGCCGCCGGACCTTGCCCTCGGAGTCCTTGCCCTCCAGGGTCGTGAGGTCGACCATCGAGATCACGAGCCGGAGGGCGGCGTCCTTGGCCGTCGTCTTCACGGAGCGCTTGGCGAGCCACGCGGCCCGCATCTGCACGCCGACCGCGTCGACCGGGACGTCCTCTGCGCGCATCATCCTCGGGCCTGTTGTAGCAGGGCCGCGGCCGTCGTCGTGCCGAGGCGCGTGGCGCCCGCGGCCAGGAGGTCGTGGGCGTCCCGGAGGCTGCGGATGCCACCCGCGGCCTTGACGGCGAGCCCGCCGAGCTCGTCGCGCAGCAGCTCCACGTCGAGCGGCGAGGCGGACTTCGGCGCGAGGCCGGTCGACGTGACGACGCCGTCGACGCCGGCGGCCTTTGCGACCCGCGCCGCCAGGCGGATCCGACGGTCGTCGAGGTAGGCGGTCTCGAGGACCGCCCGGACCGCCGTGGCCCGCCGCCCGGACGAGGCGGTGCGGAGGCGCGCGGCGCGGACGATGGCGGCCAGCTCGTCGCGGACGGCGTTCAGATCGCCCGTCATGAACGCCGAGAGGGCCATCATCACCTCGACGTCGTCGGCACCGTCGGCCGCGGCGGCGTCGGCCGCCGCCGCCTTGACCGCGGGCGTGTCGGCCCCGAACGGGAACGACACGAGCGCGACGACCTTCACGTCCGAGCCGCGCAGCCGCGTCGCCGCGGCGGCCACGTGCACCGGCAGGACGGCCACGGCCGCGAGGTGCAGCGCGGCCGCCTCGTCGCCGAGCGCGTCCAGGTCGTCACGGGCCGCGCTCGGCCGCAGGAGCGTCGACTCGAGCGTCTTCGCGAGCTCCTGGGGGCGCGGCGCCATGGCGGCGGGATGGTAGAGGCTCGGACCTGCCGCGCTGCCGGGGCGGCCGAGGGCGGCTATGCTCCCCGCCTTCGACGTGGACTTCGACGAGCTCGTCATCCAGGAGCGCGCCGGCGCGGCGGCGGCCACCGCCCAGCGCGAGGCGCGTCGTCAGGAGCTCCGGCGGCGCCGTGCGCGCCGCCTGGTGGTCGGCGCGGGCCTGCTGCTGGTCGGCCTCAGCACCGTCGCCACGGCCGCCACGCGGCCCTGGAGCGACGACGAGAACCGGGACCGCGGGCGGACGACCACGTCGACGGCGGCCCGGGCGGTACCCGTCGTGGCCGCCGAGCCGGCCCGACCGGCGGTGCCGAAGCGGTTCCCCGAGCCGGCCGAGGTGCGGGGCGTCCACATCACCCACTACGTGGCCGGGGATCGCGCGTGGATGTCCCGCTTCTACGACGCGGCCGAGCCGAAGCGGGGGCTGAACACGCTGCAGGTCGACCTCAAGGACGAGGCGGGGATCGTCGGCTTCGACGCCAAGGTGCCGCTCGCCCGGCAGGCCGGGGCGATCCAGGACCTGTTCGACGCGCGGAAGCTCAGTGCCCGGGCCCACAAGGAGGGCCTGTACCTGATCGGTCGGATCGTCATGTTCGAGGACCCGATCCTGGCTGTGGCCAGGCCGAAGCTGGCGATCCGCAGGCGCGACGGCAGCGTCTGGAAGAACGACCAGGGCCTCGGCTGGACGAACCCGTACAACCGGCAGGTCTGGGACTACGGGATCGACCTGGCCAAGGAGGCGGGGCGGCAGGGGTTCGACGAGATCCAGTTCGACTACGTGCGCTTCCCGACCGACGGCGACGTCGCCACGGCGGTCTACCGGCCCAAGCGGTCGTGGACGCGCGACGAGACGATCAAGCGCTTCCTGGAGACCGCCGTGGCGGAGCTCCACCCGCTCGGCCTGAAGGTCTCGGTCGATCTGTTCGGCCTGGCCGCCACCCACAAGCTCGGCATCGGCCAGAACCCGCGCCTCCTGCGCTCGAGCGTGGACGCGATCTCCCCCATGACCTATCCGTCGCACTACTACGCCGGCGAGTTCAACATCCCGAATCCCGACGCGGCGCCGTACCAGACGATGCGGGCCTCGTTGCGCGACTGGAAGCGCCAGCTGCGCGGCGGGACGGCCAAGCTGCGGCCCTGGGTGCAGGACTTCTCGATCGGCACGCGCTACGGCGCCACGGAGGTCGCGGCGCAGATTCGCGCGGTCCGGCAGGCCACGAAGGCCGGCTTCCTGCTCTGGAACGCGGGCGTCGAGTACACGGACGGCGTGCTGCCCCGCTGAGGCGCAGCACGGAGCACAGTCAGGCGCCTGCGCGGGTCGTCACGCGTCGCCGAGCGGCGTGACGTAGGCCGAGGCGAGACCGCCGTCGACCAGGAACGTCTGCGCGGTCACGTACGACGCCTCGTCGGAGGCCAGGAACAGCACGGCGGCCGCGATCTCCTCGACCTCGCCGAAGCGCCCCATCGGGATGTGTACGAGCCTGCGGGCCGCCTTCTCCGGGTCCTTGGCGAACAGCTCCTGCAGGAGCGGGGTCGAGACCGGGCCCGGACAGAGGGCGTTGACGCGGACGCCTCGGCGCGCGAACTCGACGCCGAGCTCCCGCGACAGGGCGAGCACGCCGCCCTTGGAGGCGGTGTAGGAGATCTGTGAGGTGGCGGCACCCATCACCGCCACGAACGAGGCCGTGTTCACGACCGAGCCGCCACCCGCCTCGAGCAGATGCGGGATGCCGTGCTTGCAGCAGAGGAAGACGCTCCTCAGGTTGACGTCCTGCACTCGCTGCCACGCCTCCAACGAGGTGTCGAGCACGGAGACGTCGTCCGACGGGGAGATGCCCGCGTTGTTGAAGAGCACGTCGATCCGGCCGAACCGCTCGCGCACCTGGCGGTAGACGTCCCGGACCGCGTCCTCGTCGGAGACGTCGGCCTGCAGCGCGACGTCGCCGACCGCATCGGGAGCCAGGTCGACGCCGGCCACGCTCGCGCCCTCCCGGCCGAAGAGCGCCGCCGCCGCGGCACCGATCCCGCTCGCCGCACCGGTCACGACGCAGACCTTGCCCGCCAGCCGTCCGGCCATCAGGCGGGCCCAGCCGCGTCGTCACCTGTCGCGTCCATCGAGAGGAACATGTTCGTGACCTCGGTGTCGTGGTCGAGCGGATCAGGTCCGAGCTCCCGGCGAGCGGTGCGGCGAGGGTGTCGAGCAGCCGGTGTCACGGACCGAGGCGGTCCAGCAGCGCGTCGTCGTCGCGCCAGCCGCGCCGGACCCGGACGCGGAGCTCGAGCATCACCTGGCCGCCGACCAGCCGCTCGATCTCCGGTCGGGCGCGCGCGCCGATGGCCCCGATCATGGAGCCCCCCTTCCCGACCAGGATGCCCTTCTGGGACTCGGTCTCCACGATCAAGGAGGCCTCGATCCGGGTCGCGCGTCGCCGCGTGCCCGGCTCGAGCTCGTCGATCACCACGGCCACCGCGTGCGGGATCTCGTCACGCGTCCGCTGCAGGGCCTGCTCCCGGACCAGCTCCGTGATCCGCAGCCGTAACGGGTCCCCCGAGTCGCTGTCGGTCGGGTAGAGGGCCGGTCCCTCCGGCAGGAGCGCGACGAGCTCGTCACGCAACGACGGCACGCCGTCGCCCGTGACGGCGGAGATGGGGTGCAGGGCGTGGAAGTCGCCGAGCGTCGAGGCCGCCTCGATGGCGCGGCCGATGCGGCCCGGCGACAGGCGGTCGACCTTGTTCAGCGCGATCAGCACGGGCGCGGAACGGCCGAAGACGCGCTCGGCGATGAAGCGGTCGCCCGGTCCGGGCGGGACCGTCCCGTCGAGCACGAACAGCGTCGCGTCGACGTCCGCGAGCGACTCGTCGACCGTGCTCTGCATCCGCCCGGTGAGGCCGTCACGGGGCCGCTGGAACCCGGGCAGGTCGAGCAGCACGAGCTGCCACCCCGGACCGTTGGCCACGCCCGCCACCCGTCGTCGGGTCGTCTGCGGCTTGTCCGAGACGATGCTGACGTGACCGCCGCAGAGGGCGTTCGTGAGCGTCGACTTGCCCACGTTCGGGCGCCCGGCGAGGGCGACGACCCCGGAGCGCGTCACGACCTCGTCGACCACCGGCCCACGGTAGCCGAGGAGCCCGCGGCGGTCGGTCGCCGCGCAGGTCAGAGGCGGAAGGAGGCCGGCAGGATCTCCTCGACGGTGTAGGTGACGAGGACGCCGTCCTCCGGGAAGGTGATCGTCATGCCCGGCAGCGCGAACTCGGCGAGCACCTGCCGGCAGGCGCCGCACGGCGGGACCGAGGCGGCCACGCCCGCGACGGCCACCGCGCGGAAGCGACGGTGGCCCTCGGCCACCGCGCGCACGACCGCCGACCGCTCCGCGCAGATCGTCAGACCGTAGGAGGCGTTCTCGACGTTGCCCGCCGTGACGACCGCCCCCTCCTCGCTCTCCAGGGCGGCGCCGACCGGGAAGTCCGAGTACGGGACGTAGGCCCGCTGCCGCGCCTCCTCGGCCTGCCGGTGGAGCGCGCGCTCGTGGTCGTCGGCGGGTCGCACACGGGCAGTCTAGGAGCCGGCCCGGGCACGCGTCATCGCAGAACCGGACCTCCGTGGGCGCCGGCCGCACCGGCCGGCGCGAGACCGCGCGCCGCAGCGATCAGGGTCTGGACGACCATCGCCGCGGCGGCCGAGCCGGCGGCGACCGCACTGGCCACGGACGGCAGGTCGACGCAGAGGTCACCCGCCGCGAAGAGGCCCGGGACGTCGGTCGCGAACTTCGCGTCGACCGCTACGGCGTCGGCCGCGAGGTGCCGCGGGCGGATGACAGCCCCCAGCTGCGCGGCGAGCGAGGACCGCTGGTGCATCGTGACGGGCACAGGGA
>CADCWC010000189.1 GCA_902806305.1 uncultured Thermoleophilia bacterium
GACGGCGCCCGGATTGCAATTGTCGGGGCCGGCCCTTCGGGGCTGCTCGCCGCGAAGCACGCGCTCGAGGTGGGCTTTGACGTGACGGTGCTCGAGGCGAGTGACGCGCTCGGAGGCCAGTGGGACGCCACGGCGGCTCGTAGCGGCGTCTGGCCCGGCATGTACGCGAATACGAGCCGGGCTATGACCGCGTTTTCCGACTTCCCGGCGCCGCCGGAGCTGTCGCTGCATCCGGCGGCGGCCCAGGTGCACGCCTACCTCGAGGCCTACGCGCGCGCCTTCGACCTGACGCGCCATATCCGCTTCGGCACGCCCGTCGGTGATGTGCGCCCGGGCTGGACCGTGGATGGCGAGCCGTTCGACGCCGTCGTCGTCGCCTCCGGCCGCTTCGGCAAGCCGCGGATGCCTGCCATCGCCGCCGGCTTTCGCGGCGAGCTGCTCCACGCCTTCGACTATCCCGGCGCCGAGCCGTTCCGTGAGCGCGCCACGCTTGTCTACGGCAACGGCATCAGCGCGCTGGAGATCGCCTCCGATCTCGCCCCGCACACCGCCGTGGTCTCCGCCTACCGTAAACCGCGCTACGTGATCCAGAAGGTCGTCGACGGCGTGTCCTCCGACTGGCAGTGGTACACGCTGTTCGGCGCGGTCGAGCGGCGCGGGCTGTCCGCGGCGGTGTGGAGCCGGCGGCAGCTGGCGCGCATCTTGCGCGTGGCGGGCAACCCGGCCGACTTCGGCGCGCTCGCGCCGGACCAAGACCTGCGCGTGGCGGGGATCTCGCTCTGCCAAGAGTATCTCGAGCAGGTGCGCGCCGGGAGCATCGCCTGCCGGCCGGCCATTGCCGCGATCGAGGACCACGTGGTCATCTTCACCGACGGCACGACGCAGGCTTTTGAGGCGATCATCTGCGCCACGGGCTACGAGCTCGATCTGCCCTACCTCAGCCGGGAGGTCCGGGACCTGCTGGAGCCCGACCTGCCGCTCTACAACCGCACCTTCCACCCCGACCTGCCGGGGCTCGGCGTCGTCGGTCAGTTCCTGCTGCAGGGTCCCTACTTTCCGCTGCTCGAGCTCCAAGCCCGCTGGATCGCCGCGGTGTGGAGCGGAGCGGTGGCGCTCCCGGGCGAGGCCGCCATGCGCGATGCGATCACCCGGCCACGGCCGGCGCTCGACGCCCACAACGCGCTCGCCCTCACGCTCTCGGAGGCGCTCGGTGTGGCTCCCGAGCCGACCGACTGGCCAGCGCTGTGCGAGCCGCTGACCTTCGGGCCGATGCTGCCGCCGCGCTACCGGCTCGCGGGACCGGGCGCGGCGTCGGACGCGAGCGCCCGGTTCGCGGAGCAACTCGCGGCCTCGCCGCGAACGCCGATCGATCCGCGCGACCTCGAGACGCTGCGCACGCTGGGGTGGGGGGCCACGGCCGCGATGATCGCGGCCGCCTAGATGTAGCGTCCAGGGACGTTGTTGACACGGAGGAGGCCCTCCGATTCGGTGCGGGTTGCTGAGACCTGTTCCACGAACGGGGTCCGTCTGCCCAAATGCTGACGCCGATGCGCGGCAAGGAGGCGCGCTGAGCGGGCCGCTCCTCGGGGCGCGTCTGACGGAGGCCGGATCCCGCCACAATGCGAGGTCGGCGCTCATACCTGCGTGCCTCGTCCCGCAGCTTCTCGAGAAGGTCAGTCCGGCCGCTGCCTAGCGCACCGGACAAGAACAGCACGCCTCCGCCCTGGTGCCTGTATGGTACGCGGCGCACCTATCGACGCCATTGTGTAATAGGTTTCCGCTCGACGGCCGCTACCGCATGCAGCTCCCGCGCGGCGAGCTCGTGTCCTTCGACGACGACACGAGCGAGCGCCTGGTGCGTCAGTCTTCCTACATGTGGTCGCACGCCTTCGCGCGCTTCTCCGCCGATTCAGGCGAGATCCTCGGCCGCTACGGCTCGAACCACGTGCACGGCGTGCCGGGCGACTGGACGCGCGACCTGCGCGGGGTCTGTCGGCTGCTCGACATCGACGTGGACGCCCTCGGCGAGGCCTGATGGCAGAGCTCCTGCTAGGCATCGACGTCGGCACCGCGTCCTCGAAGGGCGTCGTCTGCAGCCCGGACGGGACGATCTTGCATACCGCGGTCCGTCCGCACGCCCTCACCCTGCCGCGTCCCGGCTGGGCCGAGCATGACGCCGAGACGGTCTGGTGGCAAGACGTCGTCGAGCTACTCGGCGAGCTGCTCGCCGCAGCACCGGGCGACTCGATCGCGGCGGTCTGCGTCAGCGGCATCGGCCCGTGCCTCCTCCCCGCGACCGCAGGGGCGGCTCCGCTCCGGCCGGCGATCCTCTACGGGATCGACACGCGTGCGACGCGCGAGATCGAGGAGCTGACCGAGCGTTACGGCGCCGACGACGTCCTCCGCCGGTGCGGGTCGCCGCTCACGTCGCAGGCCGTCGGACCGAAGCTCGCGTGGCTCGTCCGGAACGAGCCCGAAGTCTGGGCACGGACGCGGCGGATGTACATGGCCTCCTCCTTCGCCGTGGCACGACTGACCGGCGAGTACGTGCTCGACCACCACTCCGCGAGCCAGTGCGACCCGCTCTACGACCTCTCGGCGCAGAGCTGGAACGAGGCCTGGGCCGAGGAGATCGCGCCGGGTCTCGAGCTTCCACGCCTGGCCTGGCCCTCCGACGTCGTCGGCGGGGTCACCGCCGCGGCAGCCGCCGAGACGGGCCTTGCGATCGGCACACCGGTCTGCGCCGGGACGATCGACGCGTGGGCCGAGGCGGTCAGCGTCGGCGTGGTTTCAGCGGGCGACCTGATGCTGATGTACGGCACGACGATGTTCCTCGTGCTCGTGGCCGACGCGCCGCGGCCTGACCCACGGCTCTGGACGACGGTCGGGGCATTTCCCGGCACCGCGTCGCTGGCTGCCGGCATGGCGACGTCCGGCGCCGTCACCGACTGGTTTCGCACGCTGGTCGGCGGTCCGCCCTTCGGGGAACTGCTCGCCGCGGCCTCCGAAGCACCCGCGGGTAGCGAGGGGCTGATTGTATTGCCGTACTTCGCGGGCGAGCGGACGCCGATCTTTGACCCGCAGGCACGCGGCGTCATTTGTGGGCTGACCCTTCGGCACGGCGTCGGGCACGTCTACCGCGCCATCCTCGAGGGCACCGCCTTTGCGGTCCGCCACCACCTGGACGTCTTCGCCGAGGTCGGTGCCGACCCGCGCCGGATCGTCGCGGTCGGCGGCGGGACGCAAGGCGACCTGTGGACGCAGATCGTCAGCGACGTGACGGGCGTGCCGCAGGCGGTGCCCGCCGAGACGGTCGGTGCCGCCTACGGCGACGCCTTTCTGGCCGCGGTAGGCCTCGGGCTGGAGGACCCGGAGGGGACCTGGGCTCGCGCGGACCGCCTGGTCCAGCCGGACGGCCGGAGCCAGTCGCACTACGACAAACTCTACGGACTGTACCGCGACCTCTACCCGGCCACACGGCATGTTCAGCATTGCCTGGCAGCTATCGGCATGGCCAGCGCCGAAGCAGCCGCGTCGCCCGCGGCCGATGACGAACCGTGATGGGCCGCCGTAACGATTCGTCGTCCGGAACCGGAAGATCGTTCGGCGTGGGTGGCGTCCTAGTTCTTTGTTCAACGAGCCGGCTCACAGGACCAGGCGTCCGTTGCGGTCACGCGTCGTGGCCCGCATACGCAGTACCCGCTGTCGGGTCGAGTCTTCCGTTGGCGGTGCTCGCTTGCCCTTTCCATGCGTTGGACTAGCCGGAGGACGACGGCGGGAGAGCAGCACCTCGGGTTAGGTGCGCTTGGACGCGATCCGTTACGTCGGGCCGGGAGTGTTAGAACGTCGGCGTCTCGCGGTACAGCCCGAACGTCGGCTTCAGCGCGTCGCACATCTCGCCGAGCGTGGCCTCGGCCCGCGCCGCGTCGAGCAGCGCCTTCATGACGTTGCCGCCGCGGTCGGCCACGCGGGCGATCTCGCCCAGCGCCGCGGCGACGGCGGGATCGTCACGGCGGGCCCGCACCGCGTCCAGCCGGGCGATCTGGCGTCGCTCGACGGCCGGGTCGGCGCGGTGGAGCGCGGGGACGGCCTCGTCCTCGGCCACGAACGCGTTCACCCCCACGACCACGCGTCGGCCGTCCTCCACCGCGCGCTGGTGCGCGTACGCCGACTCGGCGATCTCGCGGCCGAAGAACCCGGCCTCGAGGGCGGGGATCACACCGCCGAGGGCGTCGATGCGGCCCATGAGCTCGAGCGCCTCGGCCTCGATGCGGTCGGTCTGCGCCTCGACGAACCAGGACCCGCCGAGCGGGTCGGCGGTCGCGGCCACGCCGTGCTCGTAGGCCAGCAGCTGCTGCGTCCGCAACGCCAGCGTCGCGGCCTCCGCGGTCGGGAGCGCCATCGCCTCGTCGTAGGCGTTCGTGTGCAGGGACTGCGCCCCGCCGAGGACCGCGGCGAGCGCCTCGACGCCGGTCCGCACGAGGTTCAGGAGCGGCTGCTGCGCCGTCAGCGAGACGCCGGCCGTCTGGGTGTGGAAGCGCAGCCGGAGCGAGCGCTCGTCACGGGCTCCGAAGCGGTCCCGCAGCGTCCGCGCCCAGATGCGCCGCGCCGCCCGATACTTGGCGACCTCCTCGAACAGGTCGAGGTGCGCGTTGAAGAAGAAGGAGAGGCGCGGCGCGAAGCTGTCGACGTGGAGCCCACGCCCGACCGCGCCCTCGACGTAGGCCAGGCCGTCCGCGAGCGTGAAGGCGAGCTCCTGCGCGGCCGTGGCGCCCGCCTCCCGGATGTGGTACCCGGAGACCGAGACCGGATGGAAGCGCGGCATCCGCTCGGTGCACCACTCGATGGTGTCGAGCACCAGCCCGAAGGCGGGTCGCGGCGGGTAGATCCACTCCTTCTGGGCGATGTACTCCTTGAGGATGTCGGCCTGGATCGTCCCGCCGAGCCGCTCCGGCGGGATGCCCCGCCGCTCGGCCGCCACGACGTACATGGCGAGCACCATCGGCGCGGGCGCGTTGACGGTCATCGACACCGTCACCTCGTCGAGCGGGATGCCGTCGAACAGGTCGGCCACGTCCTGCACCGTGTCCACGGCCACGCCCTCGCGGCCGACCTCGCCCTCCGAGCGGGCGTCGTCCGAGTCGAGGCCCATCAGCGTGGGCATGTCGAACGCCGTCGAGAGCCCCGTCTGGCCCTCGGCGAGGAGATGGCGGAAGCGCACGTTCGTCTCGTCGGCCGTGCCGTAGCCCGCGAACATCCGCATCGTCCACAGCCGGCCGCGGTACATGGACGCGTACGGGCCGCGCGTGAAGGGGAACGCGCCCGGGGCGCCGATGTCCGCCTCGGGGTCGGCGCCCGCGTCATCGGGCCCGTACACGGGCTCGACCGGCACGCCGGAGAGCGTCTCGCCGGCGGCCCGCCCGGACACGATCCCGGGCCGGGCGTCCGGTCCCGCTCTGCCGACGGTTGCCATCCCGCCTCCAGTCTGCCACGCCGCCGCGCCCCGGGCCCCTTCCGCCCGGGCGGTCCGGCCTCAGACGCCGGTCGGCCAGAGATCCGGCGGTTCGGCGACGAGCCTGGACGGGGCGAGCGGCCGCACCGGCGTCGTCCGGTCGAGGTGCACCAGCACGTCGAACTGCTCGGGCAGGGCGGCGTGGAAGAGGTGGCTGCGCCGCTCGGTCGCGGCGCGGTAGATCACGCCGATCGCCCGCTCGAGCCGCGGCTCGCCGAGCGCGTCTGCGACGGCGGGCGCCCCGAGGTCGAGCGTGAACGCGGGCCCGCCGAGCTCGTGGAGCAGCGCCTCGTAGCTCCCGGCGTGCGGCGGACGGATGTCGTGGATCCGACCCGGTCCGTCCCACTCGTCGGCGGCCATGACCTGCCCGGTGGCGGTCGTGAACCCGACGAGCACCGCGTCCGAGCCGTGGCGCTCGCGGACGAGGCTGCCCACGTTGACCTGCCCCGCCTCCCCCATCTCCGTCGCCCGCGCGTCGCCGAGATGCGAGTTGTGCGCCCAGACGACCGCGCGCCCGGCTCCGCCGCGGGCGCGGGCGTGGTCGACGAGCGCCTCGAGCGTCTCGACCATGTGCGTGTCGCGGAGGTTCCACGACTCGGGTCCGTGGCTCACCATCGCCCGGTAGTAGCGCTCGGCGTTCGCCACCACACGCGCGTTCTGCTCCGCCGAGAACAGCGCGGGCCCGTCGCCGCGCGCCTCGCCGATCCATCGCCGCACGTCGACGAGCTGCTCCATGACCGCCTGGTCGCACGGCTCGCCGGCGCCGAAGGCCGTCGCGTAGGCGTAGCTCTGCCCGTCCCGGTCGACGTGGTCGAAGCAGGCGTACCGCTCCCGGGCGCGGCGCGCCGCCTCGGGATCGACCTGCGAGAGCAGGCGCACCACCGACTCCGTCGAGGCGCGAAGGCTGTAGAGGTCGAGCCCGTGGAACCCGACGCGCCGGTCCGGGTCGGCGACGCGCTCGTTCCGCACCCGCAGCGCCTCCACGAGGTCCCGCACGTCGGCGTTCCGCCACATCCACGTCGGGAAGCGCCTGAACGACGCCAGGGCCGCGTCCGCGTCGGCGTCGCCGGGCAGCCCGCGGACGTAGCGGTCGACCCGCTCCGCGTCGGGCCAGTCGGCCTCCACCGCCACGACGTCGAACCCCAGCTCGTCGATCAGCCGCAGCGTGATCCGCGCGCGCTCGCGGTAGAACTCGTGCGTGCCGTGGGTGGCCTCGCCGAGCAGGACG
Organism: uncultured Thermoleophilia bacterium; assembly: GCA_902806305.1. Lineage (GTDB taxonomy): Bacteria > Actinomycetota > Thermoleophilia > Gaiellales > F1-60-MAGs149 > CADCWC01. The sequence continues at coordinate 6,741 of CADCWC010000189.1, forward strand.
AGGCGCGCGTCGGCAGCCCGCTCGAGCAGCAGGTCGTGGTCGTCGTGGTCCCCGGTCAGCGGCCGTGCCGCCGCCCGGAGCGTCTCGATGACGGTGCCGCGGCCCACACGGGCAGGTGCCCCCTGGGCCGGACGTGAATCCCGGCGCGCCGACCGACTCGCCGGGTGTCGAGGGGCCACCTTCGCGGGAGTTTCACCATCCCGGCACGACGCGACAAGCACGACAGACGACCGACCAGGAGGACACACGTGGACACCCCCCAGCGACCGCCCGAGCGGGCGGGACGGCCCGCGGGCCACGAGCGGCACGCGTGGACCCCGGTCGGCGACTCCGCCCGCGAGGGCCAGGCCGACCACGTCGACCTCGACGCCGATCCCGGCCTCGGCGAGCCGGCGGCCGACGACGGCGGCGACGCCCGGACGACTGCGGTGCCGGGCTCCGAGCACGTGCCCGCGTCGGGTCGTGACCCGGTGGCACAGCCGGACATCGAGCGGACGGCGGGCATCGCGGAGGGCATCGACGCGGGCGACGAGGGCACCTGATCCGCGAGACGACGTGGCGATCGCCCGCGCCGCGCGGCGGGCCGGTCAGGCGCGCGGGTCGTCGCGCAGTCGCAGCCGGATCGGACCTCGTGCCTCGGCCGGGTCGACCACACGACCGCCCTGGGTGATGTCGATCCGGCCCGCCGCCGTCAGCCGGCGGGCCGCCTGCCGCGCGGGCCACATCAGGAGCCGCCACTCCTCCGAGTCCGCCGCCCGGCGGGCGGCCTCCGACGGACAGATGGTCGCGCC
>CADCWC010000190.1 GCA_902806305.1 uncultured Thermoleophilia bacterium
GATCTACCAGGCCGCGGGCATGGAGTACGGCATCCGCTGGGAGATCCTCGCGGAGATCAACGAGATCGAGACCGACTACGGCCGCAACCTCAACGTCTCGAGCGCCGGCGCCCTGGGCTGGATGCAGTTCATGCCCGCGACGTGGCGGGCCTACGGGACCGACGCCTCGGGCGACGGCATCGCCGATCCGCACGATCCGGTCGACGCGATCCACTCCGCGGCCCGCTACCTGGCCGCCGCCGGCTTCCGCGACGATCCGCGCGGTGCGATCTGGGCCTACAACCACGCCGACTGGTACGTCCGTCAGGTGGTCGAGCTGTCGTGGTCGCTGCCGGCCCCGTTCGACGACGTCGACTGAGCAACATCCCCGCGGCCGGCCGGAGGGTCCGACCGGCCGCGGGTGTCGACGGTCCTCCCTGTGCTACCGGCGCGTGCCGGGCCGATCGAGACGATCGCCGTCCGCCGAACGGACCGAGCTGTCGGGCGTGGCGTCGATGATGCGTCCCCGGCCGCCGTCCAGGTCGCCGGTCGTGCCGTGCGACACCGTCTCCGTCATCGGGCGGGTGGTCGGCGCGGACGTCGTGACGCGCTGGTCGGCCACCGTCAGGTCGGCCTTGCGATGCCACCGCTCGCCCAGGATCCCGCCCAGCAGGCCGCCGAGGAGCATGGCCAGGGCAGAGGCGACACCCGTGCCGATGGCCGTCGCGGTCGCGGCGTCGCTCGTGAAGAAGTTCGGCAGGTCGACCCGCTCGAACACGTTGTACTCGCTCCCCAGCCACGCGCCGAGTGCGGCCAGGAGCGCGCCGAGCAGGAGCGCCCACACGGCCGTCATCACGCCGTTCAGCTTGCCGTCGTAGCGCGCGATGCGTGCGGCCGCCCAGCCGCCGAACAGGAACGCGAGGAAGAGGGTGACGAGGCCGCCGACGAGGCCGCCGATGCCGAGCTCCTCCTCGATGCCCTCGACGCCCGTCTGGTAGCCGATCGCGCCGATGGCGGCCGTGATGAGACCGCCGAGGATCGTGATGGTGGCCAGCGCGGTCAGCATGCCGGCGATCGAGCCGAGCCAGTCGAGCCCGCCGAAGCGCAGCCTGGCCTCGCCGATGCCGCCGCGTCCGCGGACCTGGTCGATGTCCGACATATCCGTACGTCCTTGCCGTAGGTGGTGAACGACTCCCGTGAGCCGTCGAAGCGCATGCTTCACCGCCTGAAGACGCTGAAACCTCCTGAAAAGGTACAGCGCGGTCGCGCGCCTACACTATGTCCATGCGATTCGTGATTCTGGGCGGCGGTCCCGCGGGCTACGCCGCGGCCTCCGCGGCGTCCGGACTGGGCGCCGACGTGACGCTCGTCGAGGACCAGGGGCTGGGCGGGAACTGCACCCTCACCGACTGCATCCCGTCGAAGACGCTGCTCGAGACGGCCGACACCATGGCCGCCGTCGACCGTGCGGAGAAGCTCGGCCTCGAGTTCGACCACGGCAAGCCGCGGGTCGACCTCCTGCGGACGATCGCGCACGCCCGGTGGGTCGCCGCGCATCAGTCGCGCGGCATCCGCGACCGCCTCGAGGCGACGGCGGCGACGCTGCTGCACGGTCGGGCGCGGATCGTCGCCCCGGGCCGGCTCGAGCTGCACACCGACGTCGGGCTGCGCGACCTCACCTACGACCGCCTGATCATCGCCACGGGGGCGAGCCCGTGGGAGCCGCCGTTCGCCCAGGTCGACCACCGACGCGTCTTCACGACCCGCGAGGTGCTCGGCGTCCGCGAGCTGCCCGAGCACCTGATCGTCGTGGGAGCGGGCGCCACGGGCTGCGAGTACGCCGACTTCTTCCTGTCCTGCGGCGTCCGCGTGACGCTGCTCTCGGCGCGCGACCAGGTGCTGCCGCAGGAGGACCGGGACGTGGCCGAGATCCTGCAGGAGGAGCTCCTCGCGCGCGGGATGGAGCTCCAGCTCGCCGCGCGGGTGTCGGCCGTCGAGCTGACCGCCGACGGCGTCGAGGCGCGCACGCCCGACGGTCGCTCGTTCGCGGGCTCGCACGCGATCGTCTGCATGGGCCAGCGGCCGAACACGGCCGACCTCGGCATCGAGACGCTCGGCCTCGAGACCGACGAGCGCGGCGCCCTCGTCGTCGACGAGCACACGCAGACGAGCGTCGAGGGCGTCTACGCGGTGGGCGACGTGACGGGCGGCCTCATGCTGGCCTCCACCGGCGCGATGCAGGGCCGCCACGCGGCCCTCGACGCCCTCGACCGGCTCGTCGAGCCGCTCGACCTGCGCACCGTCCCCTGGACGGTCTTCACCCGGCCGGAGGTGGCCTCGGTGGGCGTCACGGAGACGGCCGCACGGCGCGAGGACCGAGCGGTCGACATCACGAAGCACTACCTCCGCGCAAATCCCCGAGGCGTCATCGCGGACGCCGTCGAAGGCGTCATCAAGCTCGTCACGGAACCCGACACCGGCGTCGTCCTCGGCGGCTCGATCGTCGGCTACCGGGCCTCGGAGATGATCACGACGATCGCCCTGGCGGTCCGGGCCGAGCTGCCGGTGGACGTCCTGGCCGACACGGGCACCGTCACGCCGTCGATGTCCGAGTCGATCCAGCGGGCGGCCGAGAAGGCCGTCAACGGTCGGCTCCGCGCCGCGGGGGGCGAGGGTCGCCTGGCCACCCGCACCCAGCACGCGCTCGGCGCCTGAGCACCCCTCGCGGTCAGGCGGTGAGCGGCGCCTGGGGCGTCCCGGCGTGCCCGAGGCGCAACGCGATCTGGTCCTGCAGGCTCCGCTGGTCGCCCGCCGAGCCGCCGACGAACTCGACCGCCACCTCGTGGTTGTGGTCGGACAGCGAGCGGACCCGGACGACGCGGGCGTCGAAGCGGAGCGCAGGCGTATCGCCGTCGGGGCGGAGGGCGATCCGGACGCGTCGACCGACCTCGAGCGGCTCGGCGGCGACGAGCAGCACGCCGCCCAGCGAGAAGTTCAGCATGTGCGAGTCGAGGCCCGCGCCGTCGTCGCTCAGGTCGATCTCGACCCGCACGTCGTCGGCGATGCGGACGAACCGGCGTCGCTCGCTCCCGCGGCGTTGCACCGTCAGCCTTCCTTCCGCAGGTACTCGCGGAGCCCGGGCCAGTTCAGCTCGAGCTCACGGAGGGCGCGCCCCTCGACCTGCCGGACGCGCTCGCGCGTCACGCCGAGGCGGGTGCCGACCTCCTCGAGCGTCGCGGGCTTCGAGCCGTCGAGGCCGTAGCGCAGGTCGACCACGTCGCGCATGCGCTCGTGCAGGTCGTCGAGCGCCACGTTCAGCTCGGTCAGCTTCATGCTCTCCGCCACGACCTCCTCGGGCCGGTCGGCGTTCCGATCCTCGACCAGGTCGGAGAACTGGGAGTCCCCCTCGCCGACCGGCGTCTCGAGCGAGACCGGGTCCTCGAGCAGCGCGCGCAGCTGGATGATCCGCGCCTTGGGCAGCTCGAGCCGCTCCGCGAGCTCGTCGGGCGTCGCCTCGCGGCCGAGCGTCTGCATCAGCTCGCGGTCGACCCGGTGGAGCTTCTTCAGCACGTCGACGACGTGGACCGGGAGCCGGATGGTGCGGGCCTGGTCGGCGATCGCCCGCGAGATCGACTGGCGGATCCACCACGTGGCGTACGTCGAGAGCTTGAAGCCCTTGCGGTGGTCGAACTTCTCCACCGCCCGGATCAGGCCGAGGTTGCCCTCCTGGATGAGGTCGAGGAGCGGCACGCCCGAGCTGGAGTACGCCTTGGCGATCGAGATGACGAGCCGGAGGTTGCACTCGACGAGCCGCGCCTTGGCCTGCAGGTCGCCGGTGTCCTTGCGCTTGGCGAGGGCGGCCTCCTCCCGGGCGGTCAGCAGGCGGCCGTTGCCGATCTGCCGGACGTACGTCCGCAGCAGGTCGACCTCCTCCGCGGGAGCCACGTGCTCGGCGGGATCGGGCGTCTCCTCGTCGTCGAGGACCGTGACGGCCTCGGCCTCGCCGTCGGGGCCGACCGCGGCGCCGACGAGCTCCAGGTGTGGTCGCGGCGAGGCCTCGGAGTCGAGGGGCGCCGTCGTGAGGGGTTCGGGAACACTCATGGTGCTGAACCCATCGGCGCCGGTGGCCCGCACCTTGAGCGCGGGAGCCTTGACTTTCCGCGAAAGCTGAGTAGTGACGCGCGGCGACGGCGTCTCCCCCGTCCGGGGGATGCCCGCCTACGCCGCTCCTGTCAGCCCGTCGGGAGCTTCACGAGGCCCGAGAACCAGAAGTCCTCGATGGCCCGCACGGCGCGCGCGAACTGGTCGAAGTCGAGCGGCTTCGCCACGTAGCAGTTGGCGTGGAGGTCGTACGACGACTCGATGTCCGCCCGGGCCGTCGACGTGGTCAGGACCACGACCGGGATCCGCCGGAGGTCGGGGTCGTCCTTGAGCTCCGTCAGGACCTCCCGCCCGTCCATCCGCGGCATGTTGAGGTCGAGCAGGATCAGGTCGGGCCGCGGCCGACCCGCGAACGCCTCCTGGCGGCGGAGGAACTGGAGCGCCTCCTCGCCGTCCCGGGCGACGTGCAGCTCCGCCGTCAGGCTTCCCTCCCGGAGTGCCTCCTGGGTGAGCCGGACGTCGGCCCGGTTGTCGTCCACGAGCAGGATCCGGACGGGCCGTGTCGGCCCCTGTTCAGTCACGCACGCTCCACCGACATCTCGTCCCCCTATCGCATCGGGCCATCGTGCGGTGTACCCGGCCCGCGCGACGATCACACCCGCGTGCCCGGCATCGTGTCACCGCCGGCGGACCTCGCGCGGGACTGCGGGCAGCTCCACGGTGACGAGTCCGCCCGTCGATCGTCGGCGCCCGACGACGAGCGTGGCGGGGCGCGGCCGCGCTACGGGCGCGAGGCGCAGGCGGACGCCGCCCTCGACGGCCGTCACGCTGTGGACGGCGCCGCCCGGCACGCGCTCGAAGACCCCGACGAGCGCCAGGTCGGCCGCGCTCGCGGCCCCCGAGCGACGCAGCAGGGCGGTCAGGCACCGGCGCAGGTGCTCGGCCCCGATCCGCGCCGGCGGCGTCGCACGGACGCGCACGTCGAGCAGCGCCGCGGGCCGGCCGAGACGGACCTCGGGGCGCGGCAGCCGCACGGCCGCGCCGTGGTCGGTGGTCGTCGGCAGGATCGCCCGGCGGATCGTCGCGCGGCGGATCGTCAGGTCGGGGCCGCGCTGCACGGGCACCTGGGCGAGCAGCGCCGTGGGGAGCACGTCGACCGCGGGGCGGAGCTCCTCCTCGACGTACGTGACGGCCGGATCTGGGTCGGTCAGCTCGACGACGGCGACGTCCGGTGCGAGCGCGACCCCCTCGCTCCCCACCACGGGCGGCGCGACGACCTGCGTCGGCGGTGCTGCCGGACTGAGCGGCGCCTGCCGGACGTCGACGGCGACCGGTGCCACCCGGGCGCCGAGCGGCGTCCGAGCCCCACCTCTCACGCCGCCGCGACCTCGCCCTGCACGATCAGGCGCAGGCCCGCGCTGACCCGTCCGAGCGGCTCGCGCAGGTCGGTCGTCTCCGCGGCGTGCGCCAGCGCGCGCGCCAGTTCGCCGTAGAGGTGGGGCTGCGCGGCCGTCACGAGGCGGAGCGGCGCCTCGCCGGACCGGAGCTGGAGGAGGAAGCCGTCGGCGGCGCCGTCGAACGGCTCGACGTGCCCGGGCGGCCCCACGGGATCGACGCCCGACACCGTCAGGTGGGCCACGGGCGGCTCGTCGTCGAGGATGAGCAGCGGGTCGCCGACGATCACGACGGCCGGCCGGATCTCGAGCGACGCCAGCAGCCGCCGCGCCACGACGACGGTGCGGAGGTAGCGGTCGAGCGACTCGCCGTAGAGGGCGCGCTGGAGCTTCGTCGGCCGGACGGGGAGCGTGTGCCGGAACTCGAGCGGCAGGCCGTACTCGTCGACCACGAGCGCCCCGCCGACGTAGCCGAGCGGCTCGTGCAGCTCGACTGCCAGGTACCCGATCACGCCCGCACGTCCAGCAGCGACCCGGGGGCGTCGTCCTCGCCGGGCAGGTGGCGCGTCGGGCGGGACGACGATCCGTCCGCCCCGGTCGCGTCCGTGAACGGCTCGCCATCACCCCGACGTCGCCGTCCGGTCCCGGCTGTCCGACCGGCCCGCTCCAGCTCCGCCGCGCGACGGTCCGCCTCGCGCACGAGCCGAAGGGCGACGCCCGCCTGCGCCGCCCGTTCGGCGCCCGCCTCCGAGCCACGCGAGCGGGCGACCTGCGCCGACTGCGCGACGAGGTTCGGCAGCCCGATGCGGGTCATCTCCTCCACGGGTCAGATCACGATCCCTGCGGCGCGCGGAGGCCCGGCGGCGCGTGCTCGAGGAGCGCCGGCGGGAGCGGCGTGCCGCTCGCGGCGTACTGCCGGGCCAGCGATCGCTTCGCCTCGACCACGCGCTGGTCGTACTGCTCGCGCTGCTCCTCGACGCTGGCCCGGATCATCTCGCGCACGAGGACCAGGCCGAGGAACCAGGCGATCGGGAACAGCAGGACGGCGCCCAGCAGGCCGTGCAGCACGGAGTCGGTCAGGTCGCCGCCGAGCCGCCAGGTCGAGACGGCGCCGACCGCGAAGCCGAGGAGCGCGCCGACGGCGCGGATCGGGTCCACCATGCCCGCGATCGAGTCGGCGGGGCTCAGGGTCGGATCGTCAGGCACGGCGGCGGCGCAGCATCGTCACGGATCAGATCGGCAGGATGCGGGCCGCGATCGAGCCCCCGTCCGCGGCACGGAGGTCGCCGGGCACCCGGGGCCCCTCGCCGAGGTAGGAGAGCGGCAGGTCGAAGCGGACGGCCAGGTCGAGCAGCGGGCCGGCGAAGCGGGCCTCGTCGGTCTTCGTCACGAGCAGCCGATCGACGCCGAGACGGCCGAAGCGGGTCAGCGTGGCGGCCGTCTCGCGCGGTGCGAGGCCGAGCGGGAGGACGAGGTGCGTCTCGTGGGCTGCCACCGTCGCGAGGACGGCCTGCACCCCGCGCGTGCGCTCCTCGTCGGCCGGGGACAGGCCCGGCGTGTCGACGATCACGACGTCACGGGCGGCGAGGCGGGCCTGGGCGCGGGACGCCTCCTCCGGCCGCTGGACGCGGACGACGTCCGACCCGCCGGCGTAGGCGAGCAGGCGGTCGGCGTCCGAGCCGAGGCGGGTCGCGAGCGGATGCCGCTCGTCGTCCGGCGGGTCGACGACGACGAGGCCGACGCGCAACCCGGCCTCCGTCCAGGCGGCGGCGAGCTTCGCGGCCGTCGAGGTCTTGCCGACGCCCGAGGCGCCCACGAGCGCGATGCGGCGCGCCGAGCCGTCGGGGGCCCATCCCTGCTCGACGCGGATCTCCCCGGCGATCCGGGCGCGGGTGCGCTCGCGCAGCCTCCCGCCGCCGAAGGGCAGCACGTGCAGGCTGACCGCCCGGACGAGCTCTGCGGCCACGTCCGCTGAGACGCCGGAGCGCTCGAGCTCGAGCAGCAGGTCCTCGCCCTCCT
>CADCWC010000191.1 GCA_902806305.1 uncultured Thermoleophilia bacterium
GGATCCTCGAGGTCGGGGCCCGGCGTCGCCGGTGTCGGGTCGACCCCGCGGGGGGACGTCCGCGGCGCGGCGGGCAGCTTCGCGATGCGCTCGCGCAGGTCGAGGCAGATGCGCTCGGCCGTCCGCTTGCCGACGCCGGAGACGGACGAGAGGAGCGCGACGTCGGAGGCCACGATCGCCCGCGCGAGCTGGTCCGGCGGGTAGGCCGAGACCACGGCGAGCGCGAGCCGCGGCCCCACGCCGGAGACGCCGAGCAGCAGCCGGAACAGGCGCCGCTCCCCCACGTCGGCGAAGCCGAACAGCTGCAGGGCGTCCTCGCGGACGTGGAGGTGCGTCTGCAGGGTCACGGTGGTGCCGGGACGGGCCACGGCCTCGGCGCCGCGCGTGGCGACGACCTCGAGTCCCACCCCGCCGACCTCGAGGACCACGCCGTCCCCGCCACGGCCGACGACGCGACCCGTGACCTGCGCGATCACGCCCGCACCGCGCGGCGACCCGCCAGGCGTGCGGTGTGCGCCCCGTGGTGGGCGTGGCAGATCGCAGCCGCGAGGGCGTCGGCGGCGTGCTCGGAGGCGGGCAGCCGGTCGAGGGCCAGGATCGCCCGCACCATCTGCCCGACCTGCGCCTTCTCGGCGCGGCCGTAGCCGCAGACCGCCGTCTTGATCACGGACACGCTGTACTCCGCGACCGGCACGCCGAGCGTGCCGCAGGCCACCAGGGCCGCGCCGCGGGCCTGGCCGACCGCCAGGATGCTGCGCGGGTTCGGACCCACGTACAGCTCCTCGACCGCCACGCAGGCCGGCCGGTGGGTCAGCACGAGCTCGCGCACGCGCTCGTGGATCGCGGCCAGGCGGGCCCCCGGGTCGACGCCCGCCCGCGTCGTGACGACGCCGAGCTCGAGCGCCCGGAGCGTCGAGCCGCGTTCCTCGATCACGCCGTAGCCGGTCGCCGCGGTGCCGGGATCGATGCCGAGAACGATCATCGACGGCCCAGTGTACGGGCCGGGCCGGTCACCGCCGTCCCGGACGGGGAGCCGGAGCCGGAGTCGGATACGATCAGCGCCCATGGCCGAGCGACCCGCCCGTACCGTCGCCCTCGTCGAGCACCATCCGCGGTACTGGCCGGACGCGCAGGGCGCCGCGGAGGAGCTCCGACGCGTGCTGGGTGACGTGGAGGTCTTCCTGCTCGTCGACCCCGACGGCACCTGGGAGGCCGCCTGTGCGGTCGTGCCCGCCGACTTCCGCCCCGCCCGCTGGGTCCAGGCCCGGCGGCTGCCCGCGGGCGACTACGCGTCGTCGTCCGTCGACGGCCTGCCCGCCGAGCGGCTCCTGGAGCGGGCCGACGGCCGGCCGCCGTTCCTGATCGCCGCCTCCGAGGCGCCGACCGGCGAGGGCGAGTACGAGCCCGGCGGCGAGACGTTCGGGCTCTCGACGCGGCTCGGCGAGCAGGCGGGTCTGCACCGGATCGGCGTCAACGTGGACGTCATCCGGCCGGGGGAGCGGTCGACGAAGTACCACTGGCACCACCAGGAGGAGGAGTGCTTCCTCGTCCTGTCGGGAAGCGGGCTCCTGCAGGTCGGCGAGAGGACCTACCGCGTCGGCCCGGGCGACTTCTTCGCCAAGACGGAGGGGCCTGAGCGCGCCCACCAGTTCGTGAACGACGGCGACCACGACCTGCGCATCGTCACGATCGGCGAGCATCGTGGCGACGTGGTCGAGTACCCGCCGCCGCCGTGGCGGCCGGGAGCGCCCTACCCGGTGCCCTGACCGGTCGGCGGCCGGGCCGTGCCCGTGGTCAGGAACCGCGCCAGCAGCTCGTTGAAGGGCGCGCCGAGGCGTTGCGGGTTGTGCCCGGCGCCGGGGACGACCACCTGCTCGGCGCCCGTGGTGGCCGCCAGGGCGTCGCAGACGGCCGCGAACGCGGCACGGCCACGTGCGCGGGCGGCCGCGGGGAGCACGTCCCAGGCGCCCGAGACGACGAGCCGCGGGAACGGCCCCCGGGCGAGCGCCTCCATCGGCAGCTCGGCCTCGTCGGGGAGCCGCTCCGCCATGGAGGCGCGCACGGCCGCGGCGGCGCGGGGCTTCAGGCGCAGGCCGGCGGTGGCGGAGAGGCCGAGCGCCTGCAGGAACCCCGCCCGGAACGCCTCGGGCGACAGCGCCTCGGCCCGGCCCCAGAGCTCGCGCAGCGCCGCGGTCAGCGCCCTCACGGCGGGCTCGTCCGGCGTCAGGCCGAAGAGCGGCGGCTCGATGACCGTGAGCGAGCGCACGGCCGCCGGCCGGGCGGCCGCCGCGAGCAGGCAGCCGATCGCGCCGTAGGAGTGCCCGACCAGGTGGGCTCCGCCCGCCAGCAGCGGCACGAGGTCGGCGGCGTCGCGGGCGAAGTCCACCCGAGCGGCCGGAGGACTGTCCCCGAAGCCGCGCCGGTCGACGATCTCGAGCCGGAACCGCGCGGCGAGCGGCCCTTGGGCCTCCCAGGTCTCCTCGCCCCAGCCGAAGCTGCCGTGGACGAGCACGACGCGGTCGCCCGTCGTGCCGAGGCGGTGGACGGCGAGGTCGCTCAGGGGCGCCGGCGGAGCCCGAGTCGTTCGACCCAGGGGCGCCGGCGGCCCTCCGACCCGTCCGGCGCCTGGACGTCGGACGTCGACGGGCGCTCGGCGCTCGCGGAAGCGACCGGCGCCGAGGGCTCGGGCGCTGCGTCGGAGGCGACGGCGTGGCCGGTGCGCAGGACCTCCTCACGGAGGGCCGCCAATCGCTCGCCGGGCACCTTCGTCGACAGCTCGGCGCCCGGGTTCAGGTAGAGCGCGGCGTCCGGCGGCCAGCCGGCGAGCAGGACGGCACCGCGGGCGACGATGTACGGCCGGTCCGGCTCGGGCAGCGCCGAGAGGACGGCCGCCTCCGTGGTGAAGACGGGGACGAGCCGCTCATCGCCCTCGACGAGGACGGGGTACCGCACGGCGGCCGCATCGTGCAGCCGTCGCGCGCGCCCTTCGCTCCCGACAGCGCCCGACGTGGGCATGTAGAGGTCGGCGGCGAGCAGCACGGCCACCAGCTCCTGCCGGGTCCGGACGGCGCGGAGGGCCGCGTCGGTGTCCGGCGCCTCGCCCTCGCCCGCTCCACGGTCGGGGTGCATGCCGCCATTCTGGCAGGCGCCCTCCCCGGCTCAGGCCTCGAGGACGCCCTCCGGGATCTCGAAGTTGAAGTACACGTCCTGGACGTCGTCGTCGTCCTCGAGCACGTCGACCATGCGCAGCAGGCGCCGAGCGGTGTCGTCGTCGACCTCGCTGTGGTTCTTCGGGAGCAACGTCAGCTCCGCCGACGTCACCTCGAAGCCTGCCTCCTCGAGCGCTCGCCGGACCTGGGCGAGCGAACCGGGATCGCAGGTGACCTGCCACACGTCGCCGTCGAGCGCCACGTCCTCGGCGCCCGCGTCGGCCGCCGCCATCGTCAACTCGTCCTCGTCGACGTCCCCCTCGACGATCACGACGCCGCGGCGGTCGAACATCCAGGCCACCGATCCCGGCTGGCCGAGCGAGCCGCCGTGCTTGGCGAAGTACGACCGGACGTTCGCGGCCGTGCGGTTGCGGTTGTCGGTCAGGGCCTCGACGACGAAGGCGGCGCCCCCCGCGCCGTACCCCTCGTACGTGACGGTCTCGTAGGCGTTCGCGTCACCGCCGCCCGCGCCGCGCTGGATGGCGCGCTCGATGTTCTCCTTCGGCATGGAGAAGTCGCGGGCCTTCTGGATCGCGGTGGCCAGCGCGTTGTTCGCGGCCGGGTCGCCGCCGCCGTCCTTGGCCGCGACGATGATCGCCCGGGAGAGCTTCGAGAACATGACGCCGCGCTTCTTGTCCGTCGCGGCCTTCTTGTGCTTGATCGTGGACCACTTGGAATGGCCGGACATGGTGCTCCCGAGGGCGAGTCGTTGAGGTTCGCCGCCCTAGGCGGCGACGGCGCGGACGACGCGCACGCGGTCGAGGAAGCGCCGGTGCAGGCGGTCGTCACCCGTCAGCTCCGGATGGAACGATGCCACCATGATACCGCCCGCGGCGGCCGCGACCGGTTCGCCGTCGAGCGTGCCGACGACCTCGACGCCCTCACCGACGCGCACGATCCGCGGCGCACGGATGAAGACGCCGGGCATCGGGTCGCCGTCGGCGTCGAGCTGCACGGGGGCCTCGAACGAGTGCACCTGGCGGCCGTAGCCGTTCCGCCGCGCCGTGACGTCGATCAGGCCGAGCGGGCGTTGGTCGGACCGGCCGTCCTCGGCCGCCGCACTCAGCACGATCAGCCCGGCGCACGTCCCGAAGGCGGGGAGCCCGCCCGCGAGCGCGGCGACGAGCGGCTCCCGGAGCCCCGACGAGTCGAGCAGCCGGTCGATGACGGTCGACTCGCCGCCGGGGAGCACGACCGCGTCGAGGCCCGTGAGATCGGCGGGCGTGCGGACCTCGACCGCGTCCGCGCCCAGACGTCGGAACGTGGCCACGTGCTCCCGGAAGGCTCCCTGCAGCGCGAGGACGCCGATGCGGAGCCCGACGCCGGGGCCGCCGTCGCTCACCAGCCGCGCGTCTGGAGGAGGCCGCCGTGGCCGTCGAGCTGGGAGATCTCGCGGCCGACCATCGCCTCGCCGAGGTTCTTCGAGACCTCGGCCACGACGGCCGCGTCGGCGAAGTGCGTCGTCGCCTCGACGATGGCGCGCGCCCGGCGGACCGGATCGCCCGACTTGAAGATCCCCGAGCCGACGAACACGCCGTCCGAGCCGAGCTGCATCATCAGCGCCGCGTCGGCGGGCGTGGCGATGCCGCCGGCGGTGAAGAGCACCACAGGCAGCCGGCCTTCCTCGGCGCAGGCCCGGACCAGGTCGTACGGGGCCTGGAGGTTCTTGGCGGCCGCGTACAGCTCCTCGGGGCGCAGCGTCGTCAGGCGGGCGATCTCACCGCGGATGGCGCGGATGTGACGGACCGCCTCGACCACGTTGCCCGTGCCGGCCTCGCCCTTCGAGCGGACCATGGCCGCGCCCTCGGCGATCCGTCGCAGCGCCTCGCCGAGGTTCGTCGCGCCGCAGACGAACGGGACCCGGAAGCCCCACTTGTCGATGTGGTGCGCCTCGTCGGCCGGCGTCAGGACCTCCGACTCGTCGATGTAGTCGACCTCGAGCGCCTGGAGGACCTGCGCCTCGACGAAGTGCCCGATGCGCGCCTTCGCCATGACGGGGATCGTCACGGCCTCCTGGATCCCGACGATCATCTCGGGGTCGGACATCCGGGCCACGCCGCCGTCCGCGCGGATGTCGGCCGGCACCCGCTCGAGCGCCATGACGGCCACCGCGCCCGCGTCCTCGGCGATCTTCGCCTGCTCGGCGTTGACGACGTCCATGATGACGCCGCCCTTCAACATCTCGGCGAGCCCGCTCTTGACCCGCATCGTCCCGTACTCGGCCACCTGACACCCCACGCAGCAATCGAAGTCGGCGTCGCCGTCCGACGACGCCCGGCTTCCATCGTAGGCGATGGACACGAGGCCGTTTGTCCTGCAGTTGCTCAGCCCACGAGGCGGACGACCTTGCCTCCGACCGACCCCGCGTACCACGTGCTCGTCTGGCACGGGCGGTTACCACATGACATCCCGGCCGACAGGGTCGTCGGCCCCTCGAGGAACCGGCCGTAGACGTTCGGCCCGTTCCAGCGCGTGATCGCGAACCAGACGAACGCCACGATCGGCATGTCCGCCGTGTGACTCCAGCTCTCGATCACGGGAACCATGATGACGTTCGGGTGTGTGTTGTCCGTGACGCGTCGTCGGCCCGCCGTCCCGACCAGGTCGGAGTACGGCTCGAGGCAGGCGTCGACGGCGCCGGTGCACTGGACCGCGCCCCGCTCCGGCAGGCCCTGGAGGTGGCCGTTGCTGTTCCCGTTGTCGTCCTCGATCGCGTCGGCGACCGAGATCTCGCAGACGTGGAGCTCGCCGTTCAGGATGTCGCGCTCGTCGACGCCGTTGCTGCCGCCGCAGGCCGGCGGGTCCGCCGGAATGCTGATCGTGCCGCGGAGCGAGGAATGGCCGTAGTCGCTTCGCCCCCGGAGGTGGAACTCCGACGTGAAGCCCGCCCCGTTCTCGACGAGCGATCGCTTGACCGCCCACGGCGCGACGTTGCTGAAGCCCGTGTAGGTCTCGATCGTGGCCGTCGCCTCGACGCCGATGTCGAGCTGGTCGACCTGCAGGACCCGGAGGAACGTCGTCGCCACGTTCGAGGTCGCGCGCAGGCAGATCCGGGTGGTCGACCCGGCGTCGTCGCAGGCCGCCGCGTCGGCGTCGGGCTCCGACGATCCGTCGTAGTTGCGGCCGAGCAGGTCCTCCGCGCTCGCACCGGCGGCCGCCGTGGCGGGCAGCGTCTGGGCGGCGCCCAGCACGGCCATGTCGACCGACGCCTGGAGCTTGCGCTTCATCACGTAGGCGTGACCGACGTCTACCACCATGCCCGCGAAGCCGAGCAGCACGACCAGGAACACGACCACGAGCGGCAGCGCCTGTCCGGCTTCGCCGGTCGCGCGCCGACCTGCATCGCGGATCACTCGACCCTCGCGATGACCGTCGAGGTCAGCGTGCCGTTCGCCTCGGCGACGCCAGGGATGCCGAGGCTGTAGGGATAGGTCACCGTGACGGTGATCTCCTGCCCGGCGGTCCACGGCTGAGCGGGCGAGACGGTGATGCCCAGGTCGCTCTCGTCGGCCAGCCAGGCGGCGTTCCGGGCCGCGGTGACGGCGTCGGCCACGCCGGTCGTCGTCGATCGCGAGACGGTCGCCCGTCGAGCGCCCTCACGCGAGGCGGCGGTGACCTCCATGTAGTTCACGAACACGATCCCGAACTGCACCACGGCGAAGAGGATCAGGACGAGCAGCGGGATCGTCATCGCGAACTCCGCCATGGCCTGCCCGCGTTGCCCCGTCCGTCGTCGCGACCTGCCCGCGGTGCTGCGTTGACCTCCCATGCATCCCGTGTCGGCACTCCGGCAGCCGGGATCGATACCCCGGGCAGGGGCATCGGGCGGCGGTCGGCGGGAACCACCCGAACGGACGATCTTCAGCCCGTCACAGAACCTGCCGAGTATATTGGAAAAGCAGCAAACACCGTGGTCGATCGTCGGCCACGCATCGCAGCAACGTGCCAAGGAGGGCAGTTGAAGTGACGAGACAGTCGGATCTACTGGAGGACGTGAGCGTCGCCGACCGGGTCGGCGAGCTCGAGTTCACCGTCGGGCAGGTGTGCCGGATCGCGGGCATCACCAAGATGCAGCTCGACTACTGGACGGTGCGCGGCGACATCCCCACCCAGGGCAAGAAGCAGCGCCTCTACGACTCGGGCGCCGTGGAGACCGTGATGCTGATCAAGCAGGCGCGCGACCTCGGCTTCGACGTCAACGCCGCGATCTCCGCAGCCAAGGAGTTCCAGGCCGAGCGGGATAGTCAGCGCACGACGGATCAGGT
>CADCWC010000192.1 GCA_902806305.1 uncultured Thermoleophilia bacterium
CCGGCCGGACGAGGACGAGAAGTAGGTGGACGCGATCCGGCCGCCGTAGGTCAGGATCTGGCCCGCCGTGGCGGCCACCGCGGCGTCGGTGGCGTCCGTCTCCGCCGCCACACCGCCGTAGACCTGGCTGCGGACGTCGGGGAACACGTCGAACTCGCCGCTCGGCTTGCGGACCGCGAGCGCGTAGGTCCGGGCGGCCACGGCCTGCGCCTGCAGCGCCGCGGGCCGCCAGTAGGAGGGCGACTCGCGCGCCACGACGCCCCGCACGTAGTCGTCGAGCGGCAGGTCGTTGACGACCCGCACGCGGCCGCCGTCGATGCTCAGCACGAGGGCGCCGCGGTAGCTCGACGTGCCGACGGTCAGCGGCTCGGGGGCCCCGAGCCGCAGTCGACGACCACGGGCCCGCTCCGCGCCGCCCGCGTCGCCCAGCACGAGCACGCCCTGCACCACCCGGACCTGGAGCGCGAGCGGGCCGGTGGCCCGCGGAGGTGGCGGCGACGCGCCCGGCGGCGGCGGCGTGGTGGCCACCGGCTCCGGCAGCGCCGCGGCGAGCCCGTCGTCCGCGGCGAGCGTCGTCCCCGTCCGCGGCACGGTGATCGACACGCGCGGGCGAGCCGTCAGCAGCACGCGGATGCCGGCCTGCGGCGAGGGTGTCAGCACCGCGCCCGGGTAGTAGCGGCCGAGGATGGCGCGGACGTCCTGGCCCGCCGTCGCCATGCCCTGCGCGCCGTACTGCGACATGCCGATCCCGTGTCCGTAGCCGCGACCCGTGAGGGTGAAGACCGGCGTCGCCACGGCGGCCGGGACGGACACGCAGGCGGTGGCGAGCGTGGCGAGCACGACGAGCCGTCGCCGTCGGACGCCCGCTCGCGACGGTCCCTGGTGGCGCTGCAGCACGGCCATCGGTCCCAGCAGGCTAGCGGACCGACGTGGCCCGGGCCCGGTCAGGCGGCCATCAGACGGGTCGGTGTGCCGCGGTAGCCGGGCAGGACGCGGCCTGCCTCCGTCCCGAGATGCTGCTCGAGCAGTCCCGCGTAGACGTCGCGGAAGTCGATCGCGACCCGGATGTTGCCGTCGGTCCGGTCGAGTCGGCTCAGGTCCCAGGCGTCCGCGTGGAGGCCGGCCCGCACGCGCGGCGAGACGAGCAGCATCAGGCCGCCCGCGCCGTGATCCGTGCCGTTCGAGTCGTTGTCGTCGACGCGTCGTCCGAACTCCGACCAGACCATCGTCACCACGCGCCGGTCGAGTCCGCGGGCGGCCAGATCGGCCTGCCACGCGACCAGCGAGTCGCCCAGGTCGGCGAGCTGCGCGCCATGCTGGGCGGGCTGGTCGTCATGCGTGTCGTAGCCGCCCGCCGCCCGCACGGTGGCCACGCGGATGCCGAGGCCGGCGCCGAGCATCCGGGCGAGGTTGCGCAGGCCCTTGCCGGTGTCGGTGTCGGGGTACGCGACGGGCGTCGGCGGCAGGTTCTCGTCCTTGACCGCCGAGAGCGGCGCGAGTGCCGAGCGGACCTGGACGGTCTGCCGGGCGACGGCCACCGCCCGGCCGAGCGCGGGCGTGCGGGGCTCGCCGCCGAGGCTCGCGAACGTCCGCATCATCGCGTCCGGGTCCCAGACGACGGGCGACCAGAACCGGAAGTCGCCCGGCGCGACGAGGGCGCAGGTGGGCGCGCGCCGGGAGAGGAGGAGCTCGTCGGTGCCGAACTGCACCGCCACGCCCTGCAGCGGGTTCGACACGTCGCCCGCGACGTCCAGGTAGCGGCCGAGCCACCCGTCCGCGGCGTGCTCGTCGAGGGTGCCGGTGCGCCAGAAGTGCGACGAGTGGAAGTGCGAGAAGTCCGGGTTCGGGTAGTCGATGGCGGGCAGCACCGCGAGCTGCCCGCTGTCGAAGAGCGTCCGCAGGCCGACGGCCTGCGGGTGCCAGCCGAGCGCCGCGTGACCGGGCAGCGGCAGCGCGCGCTCGGCGGGGATGCCGATGCGCCGGCGCCGGGCGTCGTAGACGGAGCGGTCCTGACCGGCCACCGGGATGAGCGTGTTGAGGCCGTCGTTGCCGCCGTCGAGGTAGAGCGTCACGAGGATCGGCGCGTCGGCCGCCTCTGCGCCGGCCGCCGCGGCCTGCTCGAGCAGCGTCCGGGGGCCGAGGCCGCCGACCGCGCTGAGGGCGAGGAAGGCGCCCACGCCGCCCTGCAGGAACTCGCGGCGGGACCGACCCTCGGCCAGGAAGGAGGCGGCGCCGCCCTCCAGGAGGTCGTGCGGGACGGGGACGGCGGGGGCGGCCGCGTGACGGAGCGCCCGCCGGCGCGAGAGCAGGGTCCGACGGTGGTCGTCGCAGCCGTGATGCGAGGCGGTCATGGGATCAGTGCACCTGGGCGTCGGGGCCGGCGAGGAGGAGGTGGCGGAGCACGCGGCGGCGCTCGGCCGTCGAGTGCCGGTCGGAGCGGTACCGCGACGTGACGCTCGCGGCGTAGCTGCGGAGCGCGGCGTCGGTGGCCGTCGACGTCCACGGCGCGCCGGTGAAGGCGACCGCGTCGGCAAGTGCGGCCTCCGGCGTCTCGTCCTGCGGCACGACGTCGTCGGCGAACTCGTGCTGCTGCAGGAGGACGCTCATGGCGCCGAAGCGGGCCTTGACGGAGGCGGTCGAGAGCCAGTGCTCGCCGACCGGCCAGCCACCGACGTTCGGCGGGTTGAAGAGCGACTGTCCCATGCCCTGCAGGAGCCACACCCACGAGTCGCGGACGATCGGCGTGCCGGTGGCGCGGAGCGCGCCGACCAGGTAGACCACCGGCGACTTCACCATGTCCGGCTCGTCGAGGTTCGCGTACAGCGCCGGGGCGCGCAGGATCGCCGCCACGACGGGGCGCAGCTCGCCGCCCGAGCGGCGGTACGTCCGGACGAGCGCACGGAGGGTGGCGCGCGGCGGCGGACCCGGCGCGAAGTAGCCCCAGAGCTTCGTGCAGAGGAACGGCGCGTGGGCGGGGTGGGCCAGGCAGAGCCGAACGACGTCGTCGGGCCGGAGCCGTCCGCGGTGCCCGAACAGGCGCTTGACCCCCGGGTCGTGGCGCCGCTCGTCCCACCCGAACCGCTTGCGATCCCAGTCGTAGGTGAAGCCCGTCAGCGCGCGCGCCGCCTCGCGGACGTCGCGCTCCCGGTAGCCGGAGCCGAGCGTGAACAGCTCCATGAGCTCGCGGGCGAAGTTCTCGTTGGGCGAGTCGCGGTGCGAGCCCGGCAGGTCGAGCCAGAGCTGCATGGCGCCGTCGCGCAGGAGCGCCCGGGTCAGGCGGCCGAAGTTCCCGAGCGCGTGACGCCGCAGGAGCCGGTTCTGGGCCAGCATCAGACGGGCGTTGCCGACCTTGTCGTTCGAGGTCGCGAAGTGGTCGTGCAGGTTCAGCGTCATGCGCTCGACGAGCGGTGCGTCCGTCCGCACCATCCGGTCGAGCCACCACAGCTGATCGTGGCCCCAGCGGTCGAAGGGTTGGAGCGGGACGCGACGACCGTCGCTCTCGACGACCGGCGCGGAACCGACCAGGGCGCCTGCGCCGCGCGGTGCGAGCAGGCCACGGATGGCCGCCTCGAGCCCGGCCTCGCGCAGCCGCGGGCGATCGGCCGGGGCGGGTCCGAAGCCGGCGCGCCAGAAGAGCCGGTCGATCGCGGCCGCCGCGTCGGAGACGGCGAGTGGTCCGAGGGGCGACACCACGCTCCCCATCGGCAGGCGCGCCGCGACCCTTGACCGGCGCCGGCCGGCTGCTCCGCGCGCCGCCTGAGCCGCCGCACGACGGGCGCGGCGGCCGGCCGTCTCCCGCTCCGACGCGATCCGGGCAGGTGGTACCGTGCCTGCCATGTACGAGAAGCGCACGCTCGAGAACGGTGTCCGGATCCTGACCGCGCCGATGCGGGACGCGCAGTCGGTCGCCGTCTTCGTCGGCATCGCGGCGGGCTCGCGCTACGAACGGCCGGAGGCCGCCGGCATCGCGCACTTCGCGGAGCACATGTTCTTCAAGGGCACCGAGCGGCGCCCGACCGCGCGCGACATCTCCGCCGAGATCGACGGCATCGGCGGTGAGTTCAACGCGTTCACGGGCAAGGAGCTGACCGCCTACTACGTCAAGTGCGCCGCCGCCTCGGCGCCGGTGGCGGTCGACGTGCTGACGGACATGTTCCTGCACTCCCGGTTCGACGAGGGCGAGGTCGAGCGCGAGAAGGGGGTGATCGTCGAGGAGATCAACATGTACCTCGACACCCCGCGCGACCACATCGGCCAGGTCTTCGACGACGCGCGCTTCGGGTCGAGCCCGCTCGGCAGGCCGATCATCGGCTACAAGGAGACCGTCCGGGCGGCGACGCGGCAGACGTTCCTCGACTACATCGGCGAGTGGTACCGCCCGGATCGGATCGTCATCGGTCTCGGCGGGCGGGTCGACGAGGCGCTCGTCGACGACGTGGCGGCACGCTTCTCCGGCCTGGACGGCGTCGCCACGCCGCCGCGGCCCGCGACCGAGCTCCCCGTCCAGGACGCGCCGGTCGTCCGTGTGGAGCACAAGGACTCGGACCAGGCGCACCTCGTCCTCGGCGTGGGCGGCTACCCGCTCGAGCACCCCGACCGCTACGCCCTCTCCGTGTTGCAGACCGTGCTCGGCGGCGGGATGTCCTCCCGGCTGTTCACCGAGGTCCGTGAGCGGCGCGGCCTCGCGTACTACGTCTTCGCGTACCACTCCGGCTACACGGACACCGGCACGCTGCTCGTCCAGGCGGGCGTCGACGTCAAGCGGATGGATCTCGCGGTCGGCACGGTGGCCGGCGAGCTGCGACGGATCGCCACGGAACCCGTCGGCGACGACGAGCTGCAGAAGGCCAAGCGCTTCCTGCTCGGGCGCCTCGTGCTCGGGCTCGAGGATCCGCGCGGGCAGATCCTGAACGGGCTGCGCCGCGAGCTGCTCGAGGGGCGGGCGGTCGAGCTCGAGGAGATCGAGGCGGGCGTCGAGGCCGTGACCGCCGACGACGTGCAGCGCGTCGCCTCCGACCTCGTCCGACCCGAGCGGATGACCCTGGCGGCGATCGGCCCGATCGACGACGAGGCCGCGCTCCGGCAGGCGCTCGACGCCGCGTGAGCGGGCCGGGCGCGTCGCGTCGATCCGCGGTACCGCGAGCCTGGACGTCGTGAGCGCGAGCCGGCACGCCGACGAGCTGCTCGACCGCGCGCGCGGCCGGCTGCGGCTGCTGCTGCCGTCGGACACCGTCCTCGCCGACGCGCACACGCACCTCGGGCTCGACGAGGACGGCATGCGCCTCGATCTCGCGAGCCTGCTCGACGACATGGACCTGCACGGCATCGAGCGGGCGCTCGTGTTCCCCCTGAACGAGCCCGACCGGCACCCCGGCTACCGCGCCCCCAACGACCGCGTGCTCGGCTGGGCCGCGGAGTCGGGCGGCCGGCTCGTCCCACTGGCCCGACTCGACCTCTCGGAGGATCCGATCGGCGAGGCCGAACGCTGCTTCGCGGCGGGCGCGCGCGGCATCAAGCTGCACCCGCGCGCCCAGGCCTTCGCGGTCGACGACTCGCGCCTCGAGCCGGTGTTCGCGCTCGCCGAGCGCCACCGGTTCCCGATCCTGATCCACGCCGGCCGCGGGATGCCGCCGATCGGCGAGGCGCTGGCGCAGGTCTCCGAGCGCCACCCGGGCGCCATCCTGATCCTGGCCCACGCGGCCATCGTCGACCAGGGCCGCATCGCGAGCCTCGTCGCGGGCCGCCCGAACGTCTTCTTCGACACGTCGACGTGGGGCGCCGTCGACGTCCTCGCCCTGCTCGCCCACGTCTCGCCCGAGCAGCTGCTGTTCGCCGCCGACGTCCCGTACGGGAACTTCCTCACCTCGCTGACGATGCTGGCCTCGATCCTCGAGCAGCTCGACGTGGACGACGACATCCGACGGGGCATCGTCGGCGGGACGCTCGAGGGCATCATCGCGGGCGAGCTGCCGACGCTCTCGCCGCCCGTCGGGCCGGTGGAGGGCAGCTACCGGCACACGGCCATGCGCGTCCACAGCTACCTGGCCGCCGCGACGCCGCTCATCTGGACCCGCCAGCCCGACGTCATCGGGTTGATGGGACTCGCGCTGACCGCGGCCTCCGAGGGCGGGGACGAGCTCGCGGGCGTGCCGGAGCTGATCGAGGCGGCGGGCCGCCTGTGGGCGGAGGCGCCCGCCTCGGTCGACGGGCAGGGCACGCCCATCTCGGCCTGGGCGACCCACATGCGGAAGGTGTACGCGCTCGTCCACCTGGCCCAGGTGGCGCTCTTCTGTCCCCGGGCCGCGGCACGGGTGCCGGTGTGAGCGTCCTGATCGACCCGACCGAGCCGCCGGTGATCGCGACGCTCGTGCTGGCCGCGGGCGGCTCGGCTCGCTTCGGCTCACCGAAGCTGCTCGCCGAGTGGCACGGCCGGCCGCTCGTCGAGCACGCGCTCGAGCTCGCGCCGGCCACCGGGCCACGGGTGGCCGTGGCGGGCGCCGCGACGGTGCGGCTCCGGCCGCTGTTCGCCTTCCACGGCTTCGCGACGGTCGTCAACCGCCGCCCGTCGCGCGGCCTCGCCTCGTCGCTCCGGACGGGCCTCGAGACGCTCCCCGACGCGGTCGAGGCGGCGCTGGTGCTGCTCGGCGACGCACCGGTCGTCCCCGAGGCCGCGGTCGAGCGCGTGCTCGAGGCGTTCCGACGCCACAACCGGCCGGTGGCCGCCTTCTACGACGGCGAGCGGGGGCATCCGACCATCCTGCCCCGCGCCGTCTGGGACGCGATCCCACGCACGGGCGACCGTGCGGGCTCGGACGTCGACGCCGTGCCGGTCGAGTGCGGCGACCTGGCGGAGGGCGCCGCCGACGTCGACACGCCCGACGACCTGTTCGCGCTCGCGGCCCGTGCGGCGGGCGCGCCGCTCGTGTGGCGCCTGCGCAACCTCGAGTCCCTCGAGGCCCGGCTCGCGCTCCCCGAGCGGATCGTGGTCCGCTCGATCGACGGCGAGGGCGTGCGCACCCGAACGGTGGGCGAGTGGCAGGACGAGGTCCTCGTCGACACGCTGACGCTGCGCGACATGGCCCGCGCCCACGGCCGTGCGATCGAGATCATCGCCCGCGTCGGCGACGAGTACGCCGCGCTCGTCGGCTGATGCGCGAGCTCCACGGCGTGGCCGCCTCACCCGGCGTGGCGCTCGCTCCGGCGCTCGTCCTCCGGCCGCTGCCGCTGCCGCCGTTCGACGCCGAGGTGGCCGACCGCGCCGCCGAGGCCGGGCGGCTCGCCGCGGCGCTCGACGAGGTCGCGGCCGACCTGGAGCGACGGGCGGCTGCCGGTCGGCCCGAGGCGGCGGAGATCCTGAGCGCCCAGGCGGCGATGGCCCGCGA
>CADCWC010000193.1 GCA_902806305.1 uncultured Thermoleophilia bacterium
CGCGTCGCGACCGGCGGCGAGAGCCTCGGCGACCGCGGCTTCTTCGTGCAGCCGACCGTCGTCACCGACGTCGGCCAGGACGACGAGATCGTGCAGCGCGAGGTCTTCGGACCGGTCGTCACGGTGCAGCGCTTCGACGACGAGGCCGAGGCGCTCGCCTGGGCGAACGGCGTCGAGTACGGGCTGTCGGCCTCGGTCTGGAGCCGTGACATCGGGCGCTGCATGCGGATGGCCCGGAAGCTCGAGTTCGGGGCCGTGTGGCTGAACGACCACTTCACCATCACGCCCGAGATGCCGCACGGCGGCTACAAGCAGTCCGGCTACGGCAAGGACCTCTCGGCCTACGCGCTCGAGGAGTACACGATCGTCAAGCACGTGATGATCAACCTCGAGTAGGCGCGCCGGCGCCCCCGCCGACGGGGCGGTACGATGGCACCTCGGAGCCATGTGCGGATCGGCGCGTGAGCGCCGGCGGAGGTGACGCGCGAGATGACGAAGGTCCTGATCGTGGCCAACGAGACGGTCGGCGCCGACGAGCTGATGGCCGAGGTCCGGCGGCTCCCCGACTTCGCGACGTCGGAGTTCTTCGTCGCCGTGCCGGCCCGGCCGTTGCACGAGGTGCACGGTTCGGTCTGGACGCAGGACGGCGCCCAGGAGGCGGCGCAGTCGCGCCTCGACAGCACGCTGCAGATCCTGGACCGGGAGGGCTGCTCCGCGCGGGGCGAGATCGGTGACACGTCGCCGGTCAACGCCGTGCGCGACGCCCTGCTCGACTTCGATCCCGACCTGATCATCGTCTCGACCCACCCCGAGGGACGGTCGACCTGGCTCCGCCGTGGCGACGTCGACAAGATCCGCGCCAAGTTCGGGAAGCCCGTCGTGCACATCGTGTCGCACGTCCGGGAGGAAGCGCCGCGCTGATTCGCCCTGCGTTCTCGCGCTCGAGTGAAGGCATGAGCGTGATCTGGACTTCGCCGGCCTCTTCGACGCCTCGACGTACCCTCCCGGCATCTCGACGAACTCCGCCGCGAATGGCCGTAGCGGTCTTCGACGCGTGCGTGCTCATCGGGTACCGCGGTCGCGATGACGCCACACCACATCGACGCGACCGAGCATGTAGGTGCGTCGCTCGCCGCCGGCACGCGTCGCGTCGTGTCGGCCTTCAACGCCACCAAGGTGCTGATCGGTCCGCTCCGTACCGGCGGCCCTGCCGAGGCGAAGCAGGTCGCGACGATGTCGTCCGTCTCCGTATCGAGACGATCGTCGTCGACATGGCTCTGGCCGAGCGCGCCGCCGCCGTGCGGGCTCGGACGCGGTTGCGGCTCCGTGACGCCTACGCCGTCGCCACCGCCGTCCACGCCGAGAAGCGTGGCTCGGACGTGCGCATCGAGAGCTTCGATCGCGACGTCGTCGAGGCGTACGCCGGCCTTCGTCCCTTCTCGTGGCGGGTGGCGGCAGCCGGCGACGCGACGGCCGTCGGCGCCAGGGGCCGCCCTGGCCGGCGCCCATTGATTCCGCTACCGTCTCAATCGGGCGGGAGGGCGCGCCTCCCGCGCTCCGAGGAGACGAGGCCGGGGTGGGTGTGATCGACCAGGCGGCGACGGCGGGGCACGGTCCGCTGGTCCGCGAGCTGCTCGATCTCGTCGCGCGACGCGTTCCGGGACCGCGGGGCGGAAGCCTCGGCGCGTTCGCGCGCGCCTACGTGCGCCGGCTGCCGGCGGAGCTCGCAGGCACGCTGAGCGCCGAGGAGCTCTTCGGCCAGATCGTCGGGCTCTACGAGCTCGCGGAGCGTCGGGGCGCCGCCGAGGTCGCCGTGCGGGCCCTCAACCCGACGCCCGCGGCCGACGGCTACGCCACCGCGGGATCGGTGATCGAGACGAACTGCGAGGACTCGCCCTTCCTCGTCGACACGGTGCTCGAGGAGCTCGCCGGGCGCGACCTGCGGGTCCGCTTCGTCGTGCACCCCGTGATCGGCACGGAACGTGACGAGGACGGCACGCTGCTGCGCGTCGCGGGCGTGCGCGACGCGCCGACGCGCGAGTCGGTCATGCACTTCGAGACGGAGACCGCCGTCCCGGACCACCGGTTGGCCGCCGTCGCGGCGGGCGTGCGCCGGTGCCTCGGTGACGTCCGCCTCGCGGTGCGCGACTTCGCCGCCATGAAGGACTGTGTCCGGCGCCTCGTCGAGGTCGTCCGGAGCGGGGCGGGCCACTACGCCGGCGACGAGGTCGAGGATGCCGTCGCCTTCCTCGAATGGCTGGCGAACGGCCACTTCGTGTTCCTCGGCTACCGCGAGTACGACATCGTCGACCACGACGGCGAGCCGGCGCGGGCGGTCCGCCCCGGATCCGGCCTCGGCATCCTCAGCCGTGAGGACGCCTCGCAGTACGCGCGCCCGGTGCCGCTCGCGGCCATCGACCCGGCGCTCCGGGCCCGCCTGGAGCAGGGCGACCTCCTGACCGTGTCGAAGACGAACCGCCTCTCGACCGTCCACCGGCGCGTGCCGATGGACTACGTCGCCGTGCGGCGGGTGGACGCCGACGGGCGCACCGTCGGCGAGCTGCTCCTGCTCGGGCTGTTCACCTCCCAGGCCTACATGGAGCAGGCCGGCCGGATCCCGCTGCTGCGGCGGAAGCTCCGGCAGATCCTCGACGTCGAGGACCTGATCGAGGGCTCGCACGACTACAAGACGGCTGTCGGCATCTTCGAGTCCTTCCCGAAGGACGAGCTGTTCGCGGCCGACGTCGCGGAGCTGCGGCGCAACATCGTCGGCCTGCTCGAGCTGCAGGAGAGCCGGCGCGTGCGGCTCTTCTACCGTCGCGACCTGCACGGGCGGAGCGTGTCGCTCGTCGTGGCGCTGCCGCGCGACCGGTTCTCGGCGGCGCTGCGCCACCGTCTGCAGGAGCTCTTCCGCGAGCGCTTCAACGGCACGAACGTCGACTACCACCTCTCGCTCGGGGACACGGACCCGGCCCAGCTGCACTTCGCGGTGCACGTGCCCGAGGGCGAGATCCCCGACGTCTCGTTCGTGGAGCTCGAGCAGGAGGTCGTGGCCCTCACCCGCACCTGGGACGACCGCCTGCGCGAGCGGCTGATCGCCCGCCACGGCGAGCGGCGCGGCCGCGAGCTCGCCGAGCGCTACGCCGCGCGCCTGCCCGACTACTACAAGAGCTCGACGGATCCGTACCTGTCGGTCCTCGACATCGACCAGTTCGAGCGCCTCGAGGCGGGGGCGCCGTTCGCCGTCGCGCTGCAGAACGAGCGCGGCGACGAGGGCAGCCTGACCCGCGTGGGTCTCTACAAGGCAGGCGGCAAGGTTCCCCTGTCCGACTTCCTGCCGATCCTGGAGCACCTCGGCCTCCGGGTCATCGAGGAGGTGCCGACCCGTCTGCGCGGCGGCGACGAGGCGACGTACCTCCACGACTTCGGCGTCCTCGACGGGTCCGGTCGGCTGCTCGACCTCGCCGAGTGCGGCACGCGGGTCGCGGACCTCATCTCGGCCGTCTGGACCGGCGAGGCGGAGAGCGACTCGTTGAACCGGCTCGTCGTCTCGGCCGGCCTGACCTGGCGCCAGGTCGCCGTCCTGCGGGCCTACCGCCGGTATCAGGCGCGCGTGGGGATCGAGTTCACCGAGGCCTACCAGGCGGACGCGTTCGCCGCCAATCCGGCGCTGGCGGCCGGGCTCGTGCGCCTGTTCGAATGCCGGTTCGACCCCGGCGGGCCGACGAGCGTGGACGCGGAGGCCGAGCTGCGGGCCGAGCTCGAGACCGGGCTCGACGCCGTCTCATCGCTCGACGAGGACCGCATCCTGCGCGGGCAGCTCGCCCTCGTCGAGGCCACCGTCCGCACGAACGTGTTCCGGCCGGGTCGTCGCGGGCTGTCGTTCAAGCTCCTGTCGGCCGCGGTGCCGGGCATGCCGAAGCCGTTCCCGCTCTACGACGTCTTCGTGTACTCGCCGGAGATGGAGGGCGTGCACCTGCGGGGCGGCAAGGTGGCCCGGGGCGGCATCCGCTGGTCGGACCGCCGCGAGGACTTCCGCACCGAGGTGCTCGGGCTGATGAAGGCCCAGATGGTGAAGAACGCCGTCATCGTCCCGGTCGGCGCGAAGGGCGGCTTCGTCCTCAAGCGGGCGCCGGAGGAGCGGGACGCCCTTCGCGCCGACGTGCTCGAGCAGTACACGACCTTCATCCGCGGGCTGCTCGACCTCACCGACGACCTGGTCGACGGTCGGGTCGTGCACCCGCCCGACGTGCGGGTGCTCGACGACGACGACCCGTACCTCGTCGTGGCGGCCGACAAGGGGACCGCGACCTTCTCCGACACCGCGAACGGGGTGGCGCGCGAGTACGGCTACTGGCTCGACGACGCCTTCGCCTCCGGCGGGTCGGCCGGCTACGACCACAAGGGGCTCGGGATCACCGCCCGGGGTGCCTGGGAGTCCGTTCGGCGCCACTTCCGCGAGCTCGGCGTCGACGTCATGGTCGAGCCGTTCACCGTCGTCGGGGTCGGCGACATGTCCGGTGACGTGTTCGGCAACGGCATGCTGCTCTCGCGTCGGACGCGCCTCCTCGCGGCGTTCGACCACCGCCACATCTTCCTCGACCCCGACCCCGACCCCGAGGTCTCGTTCGCCGAACGCGCGCGGCTCTTCGCCCTGCCGCGCTCGTCCTGGGAGGACTACGACCGGACCGCCATCTCGGCGGGCGGCGGCGTCTGGCCGCGCACGACGAAGCGCATCCCGCTGTCCCCGGAGGCCCGGCGTGCGCTCGGGGTCGAGATCGAGGCGGGTACGCCCGCCGAGATCCTCCGGGCCGTGCTGCGTGCACCGGTGGACCTGTTCTGGAACGGCGGCATCGGCACCTTCGTCAAGGCCCGCACCGAGTCGAACGTGGAGGTCGGCGACCGGACGAACGACGCGATCCGAATCGACGGCGCCGACCTGCGGGCGCGGGTCGTCGGGGAGGGCGGCAACCTGGGCCTCACGCAGCGTGGGCGGATCGAGTACGCCGAGGCGGGCGGCCGAATCAACATCGACGCGATCGACAACTCCGCGGGCGTGGACCTCTCGGACCACGAGGTGAACCTCAAGATCCTGCTCGGCCTGGCCGAGGCCCGCGGCGACCTGACGCGGAAGCAGCGCGACGAGCTGCTCGCGAGCGTGGCCGACGACGTGGTCGCCCACGTGCTCTACGACAACTACCTCCAGGCGCAGATCCTCTCGCAGGAGGTGCTCGTGTCCTCGGCGCGGCTCGAGGCCTACGAGGACCTGATGGCGCGGCTCGAGGGCGAGGGCCTGCTCGAGCGGACGATCGAGACGCTGCCCTCGACGGAGGAGATGGCCGAGCGCCGCCGCAGCGGACGCGGCCTGCCCCGGCCCGTGCTCTGCGTGCTGCTCGCCTACGCCAAGCGCAGCCTGAAGGCTGCCGTGCTCGCGTCGGACCTGCCGGACGAGCGCTACCTGGACGGCGAGCTGCGGCGCTACTTCCCGGATCGGGTCGTCGAGCGCTTCGAGCCGCTCCTCGCCGAGCATCCGCTGCGCCGCGAGATGCTGGCCACGATCGTGGCCAACGACGTCGTCAACTCCCTGGGCGTCACGTTCGTGGCCCGACTCGCCGCCGAGACGGGCGCCGAGCCGGCCGACATCGCCCGGGCCTTCTGGACGGCGCGGGAGGTCACGGGCGCGGTCGTCCGCTGGGCGCGGGTCGAGGCGCTCGACGGGCGGATCGACCCGTTGCTGCAGAACGACCTGATGACGCGGGTGGACGGGCTGGTCGAGTCGGTGGCGCGCTGGTACCTGACCCGCAGCACGTCCCGGGACCTGGCCGTCGCGATCGACACCTCGCGGGCGGCGATGGAGGAGCTCTCGGCCGTGATCCACGAGACCGGCTCGCCCGAGTGGCAGGCGGCGCGGGAGGAGACCGTCCGCCGGCTCGTGGAGGCGGGCGTGCCGCACGAGCAGGCGGCGGCGCACGCGTTCGCGCCGGAGCTCGAGCACGGCCCCGACATCATCGCCGTCGCGTCGACGACGGGCCGGTCGATCGCGGATGTCGCACACGCGTTCTTCCTGCTCGGCGAGCGGCTGCACCTCGACTGGCTCGAGGAGCGGGTGGCGGAGCTGCCGGCCGCGACCCGCTGGCAGCGGTGGTCGCTGCAGGCGATCGCGGACGACCTCATGCTCGTGCGGCGGGAGGTGGCCGGACGCGTCCTGGCCGAGGCGGGCGACCTCCGCGTGGAGGACGCGCTCGACGTCTACCTCGCCGGCCGGACCGAGGCCTACGAGCGCCTGTCACGGCTGATGGACACGCTGGCCCTCGAGGGCGTCCACGACCAGGCCGTGCTGACCGTCGCGCTTCGCCAGGTCCGCAACGTGGTCGGGTGACCGCACCGCACGCGCGGTCGCCGGTAGCCTTCAGGGCATGGCCCCGTCAGCCGCTCCCGGTCCGCGCGACTGCGCGCGTGCGCTCTGGCTCCTCGGCCTGACGGCGCCCGTCACCCGCGAGGAGGTCACCGCCGCGTGGCGCGCGCGGGTCTCGCGCACCCATCCCGACCTGCACGCCTCCTCGGCGGCCAAGAGCGACGCGGCCGCGGTTCTCACCCGCGCGCTCAACGACGCGCGCGCCACGCTCAACCGCTGGATCGAGGACCGTCGCGACTGGCCGGACGTCCGGCCGCGCGCGACGACGGTCCGGTTCGACGAGGCCGACCCCGAGCCGTGGCCCGAGCGCGCCCCCTCGGCCGAGCCCGCCGTCGTCGACCGTCGCACCGGTCTGCGGGCCGGGGACCGGGTGCGGCTCTGGCCGTACGACGGCGACGTCGAGCAGGTGCAGGGCACGGAGCTCGACGGCCCGGAGGGACCGACGTGGGTCCTGTTCGCCGACCGCGCCGCCGTCCGCTCCGAGCGCGTGCGCCTCGCCGCCTACAGCTGCCCGGTGTGCGGCGTCTGCGCCGGCCCGGCCGTCGACGACCCCGCCGTCCGGCCGTGCCCCGACTGTCTCGTGGACCTTCGCCGCCTCGACGACCGACCGGCCGAGGCGCCGCGCATCCGCCGCGCGATCGAGGCGCGCGCCGAGGCGGGCGTCAGCATCGCCCGCGAGCTCGACGACGGTCGGCTGATCGACCGTGCGACCGAGCGCCGGCGCTGGGCGCGCCGCCTCCGCGACGCGGGCCCCGAGGACCTGCACGCCGCGCTGCTCGCCGCCTTCGGGCGCGCGTGGGAGCGCTGGGGCGCGCCCGTCGGCTGACGGCCGCGCGGGTGCCGGAGACCTCCGCCGCCCGCCGCCGCCGAGGAGCTACGGGGCGGCGCTCCAGCGGCGCCGCTA
>CADCWC010000194.1 GCA_902806305.1 uncultured Thermoleophilia bacterium
GGCTGGGACTCCCCGTGAACATCGTGGCGGTGGTCTGGCTGGCCGCCGAGGGACTGAACATCGCCTGGCCGCGGCTCGAGGGAGCCCCGTGGTACCAGACCTGGGCGATACCGTTCATCGCGTTCTGTCTGCTGGTCTCCGGGATCGTCTACGTCCTCGTGGCCCGGCCGCAGGACCGCGCCGCCTCGAGCGGGGCGCTCGGCGACTGACCTGGGAGCCCGTTGAGCAAGACCTCGGTCGCCGCCCGACGCTCCCTCTGCGGCGCAACTGGCGCCCGGGCGACGATGACCCCTTCCTCAACGGGTCCCTAGCGGCGCTCGCCACGGGCGAGGTTCCCCGCCCGCAGCGCGGCGATCTGCTCGGCCCGGTCGTCGAGCGGCTCGAGCGGCCGGTCGTCGCCTCGCCGGGCGAGGCCCCACCGGAGCACCTCGTCGGCGAGCCAGGGGTTCTTCGGCAGGAGCGGCCCGTGCACGTAGGTGCCGATCAGGCGGCCCGCCCGGCAGCCCTCCGAGCCGTCGCGGCCGTTGTTCCCTCCTCCCGCGACGACCCGCCCGAGCGGCGTGACGCCCGCTCCGAGGGTCGTGCGGCCGGCGTGGTTCTCGAAGCCGACGACCGTGCGCGGGGTCCCCGCCTCGTCCCGGCTCTCGAGGAGCACGTTGCCGATGATGCGCGTCGTCCCGGCCACCGTCTCGAGGTCGACCAGGCCCATGCCGGGGATCTCGTCGCCCTCGTGCCCGAGGTACCGATGGCCGAGCAGCTGGTAGCCGCCGCAGACCGCGAGCAGGGCGGCGCCGTCCGCGAGCGCCTCGCGGAAGCGGGGCGCCTGGCGCCGCAGCTCCTCGGCGACGAGCACCTGGTCACGGTCCTGGCCGCCGCCCAGCAGGATCATGTCCGCCGTGCCGGGGTCGAGCTCGTCGCCGAGCCGCAGCGGGAGGACGCGGACGTCGCGACCGCGCCACGTCGCCCGCCGCTCGAGGACCAGCACGTTGCCGCGGTCGGCGTAGATCGACAGCAGCTCGGGATACACCCAGACGATCGTGGCCGTCACGCCCGGGCCTCCCAGTAGGGCCGCGTCAGTCCCCGCTCGGCGGCGAGGCGCTGGAGCGCCAGCATGGCGGTGTAGGTCGGCAGCACGAACGCCGAGCCGCCGGGGCCGGCCAGCGCGCAGGCGCGGTCGAAGGCGCTCGGCAGGTCGTCGACGACCTCGATCCGCTCCGGCTCGACCCCCGCGTAGCGCATCCGCACCGCAAGATCGGCGGCGCGCGTGCCGGAGCACACGACCGTGCGGGCGAGCGGCGCCGTCGTCTCCAGGTCCACGTCCCAGATCCAGGACACGTCGCGCCCGTCGGCGATCCGGTCGTTGAGGGCGACGAGGAGCGTCCCGCCGGGCAGCGCCGGCGCGAGCGTGCGCAGCGCCTCGTTGGCCCCGGCAGGGTTCTTGATCAGCAGGAGGACCGCTCCCCGGTCCTCGAGCTCCAGCCTCTCGAAGCGCCCGAAGGCGGCTCGGAAGTCACCGAGCCGGGGAGCGGCCCGGTCGGGCGGGACGCCGAGCGCCGCGGCGAGGGCCAGGGCCGCCACGGCGTTGTAGACGTTGTAGATCCCCGGCAGACCGAGCGTGACGTCGTAGGAGCCCTCCGGTCCGTCGAGCCGGAAGCAGGTCGGACCGAGGCCGTCGAGCCGCACGTCGCGGGCCGCGTAGTCGAGCGGCGGTCGCGCCATGTCGCAGCGCGGGCACCGGTAGTCTCCGAGGTGCCCGAGGTAGACGGCCGCGTAGCGGTAGCCCGTGCCGCAGCGCACGCAGAACGCCGAGTCGGCCGCGTGATCCATGGCGGGCAGGGCGTGGCGCGGGTCGTCGAAGCCGAACGTGACGACGCCGGGCCGTCCGTCGCCCAGGTCGGCCACCGCCGGGTCGTCGGCGCCGACGACGAGGCGCGTGGTCCCGGGCAGCGCGTCGACGGTCTCGCGCCAGCGTCGCTGCAGCAGGCGCAGCTCGCCGTAGCGGTCGAGCTGGTCGCGGAAGAGGTTCGCCAGCAGGAGCGACCGGGGCGGCGCCCGGCGGGCGATCTCGGGCAGCGCCGCCTCGTCGACCTCGAAGAGGCCGAGCTCGGCCCCGTCCGCGCCCTGGAGGAGGGCCGACGTGACGCCCGAGAGCAGGTTGGCGCCGCCGCCGTTGCGGCACAGCCGGAGCTCCGGGCCGAGCATCGCGGCCGCCATCGCCGCGGTCGTGGTCTTGCCGTTCGTGGCCGAGATCAGCGCCGTCCCCTGCGGCAGGCCGGCGCTCAGGCGCTCGACCGCCTCGGGGGCGAGTCGCGTCAGGACCCGGCCGGGCAGCGTCGTGCCGCCGCCGCGGCCGACGCGGCGGGACAGCGACCCCGCGGCCCGGGCGACCGCGAGCTTGGTGGCGAACACCGCGTCCACCTCAGGGCAGGCGCCGGACGGGACGACCGGAGGCGGACGTGCCGAGGGCGTGGGATCGCTCGTACGGGGGCCGCATCCGACCTCCGATGGTAGCGCGCATGGTGGCGGCGGCTCGGCCGAGATCGCCGTTCCAGAACGCTTGCACCGAGCCTCTTGCTTTTTTGTCGACGTGATATATGGTTGTTCAAAGAGGTCCGGATACGGAGGATCGTGTGGCGACACGTCCGACGACCGGCAGAGGTTGCCGCCCCCGCGGGGCACCGTCGACCCACCCGGAAGGTGGACAGGATGCGCGAGAAGACCGTCTTCAAGGCGATCGAGGGAATCGATCGTGAGCGCCTGGCCCAGTTCCAGGCCGGCCTGCGCAAGCGGTACTCGGACGAGCAGATCCTCGATGAGCTACGCGCGTGTGCCCAGCGGCTCGACAAGTCACCGACGATGCGCGAGTTCGAGGCGGACCGTGCGACGACCGTGCATCCGCAGACCGTGATCGAGCACTTCGGGTCCTGGAACGCCGCCAAGCGGCGCGCGGGGCTCATGCCGCGGCGATTCGCCACCCGCGAGGAGCTGCTCACGCAGCTCCGCGACCTCGGCGAGGAGCTCGGACGGGTGCCGACGGCCAAGGACATCGAGGCGCGCCGCGGTCGGATGCCGTCCAAGTCGCTCTACTGGCACACGTTCGGGTCGCTCACGAATGCGCTGCGCGAGGCGGGGTTCGACGTCGCCGTGGGGGAGGAGCGCCTCGAGCGGGCGCTCGACCAGGGCGTGCTGCTCGCCGCCCAGCTCGGCCGGCTGCCGAAGTTCGCCGACTGGGCGGAGGCGCGCCGCTCGAACCCGGACATCCTCACGGAGTGGCAGGTCTACCGGATGTTCGACTCCCGCCGGGGCGCGTGGTCGACGTTCCAGTTCCTGCTCCGGGAGCGCCTGATGGGCAGCGGCGTCGAGGTGACGCCGGACGGCGCGCTGGCCTGACCCAAGGCTGGACGGGCGGCGCTCAGGCCGCCGGCGACCGTCTCGCGTGTGCGTCCGCCGCCGCGAGCCGCGGCGAGGGCCTCCAGGTCCAGCCCTCGCGCACGACCCGGCGGCCGCGCGCTCATGCGATCCGGTCGCCGTGCCGATGGGTGCCCGGAGGGCGTCGTTCGTGACCACTCGAGGAGGACTCCATGCCGGATCGACCCGAGGACGCAGAGGCCTGGTACGCGGAGCGCCGCAGCGCGCACGCGCTGCGTGAGCGGGACGCCTGGAAGGAGTACCTGCGGATGACGCAGGCGTGCGCCGGCGATCTCGCGCTCTACACCCGCTCCGAGCCGCTCGCGTGGCGACGGCTGCGGCGCGCGCTGGCCGAGGTCGCCCACCTCCGCCGCCGCGACGCGTTCGTGCGCGACCGGGCCCTGGCCGAGCAGCAGCCGCTGCCGCTCGCCGGTTGATGGAACTCCGGCTCCTCGAGATCGGCGATGTGACGCCGACGGCCCCGGCCTCGGTGGCCGTCTCGCTGCGCGGCCTCTGCGGTCATGTCCCCCTGGACACGCGCGTGCTCGGACGCGGCTACCGGTTCTTTCCGATGCCCGGCGCCGACCTGCCGAGCTTCCTCGTCAAACGGCTGCATCTCGGGGGGCGCCCGACGGCGGCCGTCACGCTCCTCGGCGGGGTCGATCCCGGCACCGGCGAGGCGCTGCTCGACGGGTGCCCGACGCCGGACGCCGTGGGCGCTGCGATAGGCTCCGTTCGCGGCGCCCTCTGTGCGGCACGGCTCACCGTCGGAGCACGAAATCTGACGTTGGACGAGTTCACTTCCACCTTTTGGCAGCAAGATCCAGAAGTCTTTATGATGATTGCGGGGGAGTTCTCGGCGCTGGCACCGCTCAGACAGGACGGTTGTGAACTTTGTAGGCACGAGAACGAGTGACGACGGGACGGCGCTGGCCTCCGGTCGGCTGCCGCTCCGCGCCTCGCGCAACGCGTTCCTGCACCCGAGTCGCATCCCGCTCCTGCGTCGTGGGCACCTCGTGCTCGCGCTGCTCGTGTTCGGGGTCCACTTCGTGGCTCGGGAGCCTGACGCCTGGCATCTGGCCGTCGCGGGCGTCTCGGCCCTGATCTGGTTCGCCGCCGTCCGCTTCACCCTGCTCAGCGAGTCACGCTCGTCGCCGTCGTGGGCCATGACGGCGGTGCTGGCGGCCCAGGCCAGCCTGATCACCGCCGTGCTGCTGATCGCGATGGGCGCCGTCGTGGACGTCGACTCGAGCCCGGGTCTGCTCGCCGCGACGAGCATCGAGCTCGGCATCCTGTCCTACCTCTGGCAGCTCGCCGTCGCAGACCACCACAGCCTCGGCCGGCCGTTGCGCTGCGTCATCGTCGGTGCGCCCTCGATCGTGCGCCAGGTCGAGGAGGAGCGCCTCGCGCCGGGCGCGCGGCCGTTCCGCCTGGTCGGCTGGTTGGCCGACGAGCCGGTCGACGAGACCGTCGCCCGGCCGCGGACCCGCCGCCTCGGCGGCCTGGCGGAGCTCGAGCAGGCCGCGGAGCGAGGCGACGTGGACGTGTTCGTGATCGGCGTGCGCGGCGGTCGGCCCGGGCTCTACGCGCGCCTGCTGGAGTTGACCCACCTCGACGTGCGCGTCATCGAGTACCCCGCCTTCTTCGAACGCGAGTTCGGTCGCGTGCCGCTCGAGGAGCTCACGCCGACGTGGTTCCTCCACGCCATGCACCTCTACCGGCGCGACGAGTCGCACTGGGAGAAGCGCCTGCTGGACGTGGTGGGCAGCGTCGTCGGATTGGTGCTGCTCGCGCCGCTGATGGCCGTGACGGCCGTGATGATCCGTCGCGACAGCCCGGGCGGCGCCCTCTTCCGCCAGGTGCGGATCGGCGAGCACGGCGTCCCCTTCACGATGCTGAAGTTCCGCTCGATGCGGACCGAGCCCGCTGCCGACACGCTGACCTGGACCGGGGAGGACGACCCGCGCATCACCCGGGTCGGTCGGATCGTGCGCAAGTTCCGCCTCGACGAGCTCCCGCAGCTCGTGAACGTGCTGCGCGGCGAGATGACGCTCGTCGGTCCGCGGCCCGAGACGCCCGGCTACGTCGCGTGGCTGGAGCGGGAGATCCCGTTCTACAAGCCGCGCCACTTCGCGAAGCCGGGCATCACCGGCTGGGCGCAGGTGTGCGCCGGCTACGCGTCCTCGCTCGACGCGACCCGGCAGAAGCTCTCCTACGACCTCTACTACCTGCGGAACCGCTCGCTCGGGCTCGACGTCGCGATCTTGCTCCGTACGGTCGCCACGATCTTCGGCGGTCGCGGCGCCCGCTGAGCCGCCCGGCCGGGTTTACTGGGCGTCGAGCGAGCCGCTGCGGCGGCCGAGCGTCTCGAAAAGGCGGAAGAGACCGTACGCCGACGCGGCGTAGACGAGGCCCGTCGCCGCCTCCCGCGCCACGAGTCCGGCTACGTCCGCGAGCGCCGCACCGGTGGCGATCTCCCGTGCCGCGGCGATCCCGTGGGTCAGCGGCACCGCCTCGCCGAGCGCGGCGAGCCAGTCGGGCAGCGTGTCGCGCGGGATGTTCACGCCGCAGAGGAGCAGCGTCAGGAAGTAGACGATGTTCGAGCCGAGGAACACGTCGCGCGCCCGGAGCCCGATCGAACCGAGCAGCATGCCGAGCGCGGTGCACGACGCCACGGTGACGGTCAGCACGACCGCGAGCGGCGGGACGCTGCCCGCCGCGAGCTCGAAGTCCAGCAGCACCAGGCCCACGAGGAACCCGAACGTCGAGACGAGCAGCCCGTTCGCGAGCAGCGGCAGCGCCCGCCCCAGGAAGAGCGGGAAGCGCCGGGCGGGCGTGGCCAGCAGTGGCGACAGCGTCGAGAACTCGCGCTCGTTGGCGATCGTCATCGTCATCCCGTAGATGCACGCCATGCCGCACGTCTGCACGGCGTTGCCGACCACGAAGAAGCCGTCGTCGGCCACCCCGGCGTAGCGCCCCAGATAGGTGAAGAAGAGGATCTGGAAGAGCGGTCCGCCGAGCATGGTCGGGATGTAGATCGCAGGGCGCAGCCAGTTGAAGAGCGCCCGGTACGCGATCAGGCCGCCGACGAAGAAGATGCGGACCGAGGTCATCAGACGAGGGCCAGGGTGGCGCGGTCGCGGGCCAGGCGCTCGAAGCGCCGCAGCGCGAGCACGCCGATCAGCACGTTGACCGCCGCGAGCGCCAGGCAGACGCCGAGCGGCGGCCAGGGGTTCCCGCCGAGCGCCGCCCGCTGCAGCGCCTCGACGCCCCAGGTCGGCGACAGCAGTCGCCCGAGCCCCTCGGCCCAGCCGGGCAGGACCCCGAGCGGCACGAGGACCCCGCACAGCAGCCAGAGGGGGTACTCGAGGAGGTTCGAGAGCGCGTTCGCGTGCCGGTAGAGGACGAACGTGGACGCCAGCACGAGCCCGAGCAGGCCGATCGAGACCACGGCCACCGGCAGGCTGACGAGGAAGGCGACCGGGTGGGCGAGCGTCAGTGGCACGTCGAACAGGATCCGCCCCCAGACCAGCGTGGCAGCGATCGAGTAGACGCCCATCGTGGCGGTGGCGAGCGTCAGCGGGGCGAGCAGCAGCACGAACGGCGCCGGGGCGACGACGAGCGTCTCGAGCGTGCCCTGACGACGCTGCCACTGGAGCGCCCCGCCCGACCCGAACAGGGTGGTGGAGAGGACGCCGCTCAGCCCCGCCCCGAGCGCCGCGTATAGGAGCGTGCCCTCGCGGCCGCCCGCGCGGAAGAGGTACGTCGCGATGGTGGCGAAGATCAGCGGCTGGACGACGGACGTCAGCAGGAAGAACCCCGACTGCGACAGCTGCTTGAGCTGGAAGCGCCACGAGACGGCCAGCAGGCGCAGGCCACGCCGGACCGTCATCCGGCTCGGCCGT
>CADCWC010000195.1 GCA_902806305.1 uncultured Thermoleophilia bacterium
GAGCAGGCGGGCGATCCCGAAGTCGACGAGGCGCACGCGGCCGGACCGGGCCAGGAGGACGTTGCCCGGCTTGAGGTCACGGTGGACGATGCGATGCGCGTGCGCGACCGCGAGGCCGCTCGAGATCTGCTCGCCGATCACCACCGCCGCGACGGGCGACAGGTGCCCCTCGCGCCGCAGGCGGGCGCCGAGATCCTCGCCGACGACCAGGTCGAGGACCATGAAGGGTCGGCCGTCGTGCATCCCGTGGCCGCGCAGCGTCACGATGTTCGGGCTCGACAGGCGCTCCAACGCGATCGCCTCGCGCTCGAACCGGGCCAGCGCCTCGGCGTTGCCGGCGCGCGCCACGTGGAGGATCTTGACCGCGACGGCGCGATCGCCGTCGGCCCGGTCGACGGCCCGCCAGACGCTCGAGGTGCCACCCGAGCCGAGGCGCTCGACCAGCTGGTACCGGCCGTCGACGAGGGCACCGATCACGCGGCGCAGGGTAGCGCGCGCGATCGGACGAACCTCCGCTCCGAGCGGACGACGGCCGGACCGTTCACCGCTCCGTGGACGACAATGCCGACATTGGCGCGTCAGCCGAGGAAGGGCCCCCGGATGTGACGCGGAGGTCTCGTCGTCCGCTCGAACTAAAAGTCGAAGGGCACGATGTGGTCGGCGTCGAGCGCGGCCACGAAGCGCTCGATGTCGGCGCTCATGTTCTCGCGGGCGGCGGTCTCGAGGGCGTCGATGACACGGTCGGTCGCGACGTTCAGCGTCTCGTCGAACCGCTCGACCTGGTCCTGGCCGAAGAGGTCACGCACCCGCCATTCGCAGTTCGGGCAGCGCAGCTCGAGCTCCCAGCGGCCGCCCGGCGCCTCGCGCCAGTCGACCGGGTAGACGAGACCGCTCGAGCAGCAGGGGCAGTTCTCGAGGTCGCGGCGCTCGTCGGCGGGGGCCGGCTCCGGGAGCCTGAGGCCCTCGGAGAGCGTCCGGTGAGCAAGCTCGTCCTGCTCTCCTTCGGCGTCGAAATACACGATTTCCACGGCCTTTCCGCTGGGGAGGATGATTCGCTTGATGTGGTAGTCACCCATGACTGATCGCTGCCTCGCATCCGTGCTTCGGCGTTGCGCGCGCCACGGTCCGCCTTGGCGGAACCGATGTCGCGCTTCACCTCCTGTATCGGATGCCCGGGCGGCTCCCTTGAGCAAAAGGGAGCGTCGGTCGTCAGCGTCGGGTCGCCGAACGGAACCTGCCGCTTCCTCCCGGAAGGTCCCGGTGCGCCTCAGGGCCGTCCGGCTCGGTCGCCGCGGCGCGTGACGTCCCGCGTCGCCGCGCCCGGGAGCCGTCAGGGACGGGCGAAGTCGGCCGTCACGTACATGGTCCGCGCGGGGCCGAAGCCGCCCGCCCGGACCCCGACGCCGACGATCCGGAACGACGGCTCGAGCAGCAGCGCCCGATGATGCGCGCTGCCGAGCCAGGCCCGCACGACCCACCGCGGGGACGGACCGCGGGCGACGGTCTCGCCGACCGCGAGGGCGGTCAGGTGGCGACGGATCCGTCGGTCGAACGACGAGCCGTCGGCCGAGGCGTGCTGGAGCACGCCGTGGCGGGCCAGGAAGCGCGCGTGTCGGACCGCGGCCAGCCGGAGCGGCCGCACGGGCCGCAGCGCGCGGAGGCCACGAGCCTTCCTGGCCTGGTTGATGCGCATGACCACGCCCTGCTCGAACGACGCCTCGGCCGCCTCGGCGACCGGGGAGGAGAACGCAGGGCCGGCGGCGAACACGGTGCAGAACAGGCAGAGGACTCGTCGCATCGGCGGCGCATATAACCCGACCTCCGCGGCGCGGCCAACCGGCAACCGGACGTTCCGACGCTGATTCTCACCGAACCTCTCGGTTCATCCCGCGGCGAACGGGTTTAGCCCGGGTTCGCCCTCTACGCGGGGACGGCCACGGTGGCTGCCGCCACCGCCGCGCC
Source organism: uncultured Thermoleophilia bacterium (assembly GCA_902806305.1). GTDB lineage: Bacteria > Actinomycetota > Thermoleophilia > Gaiellales > F1-60-MAGs149 > CADCWC01. Next base: position 1,963 of record CADCWC010000195.1, read on the forward strand.
GAACACGTCGAGCGCCTCGTCGAGCTGCTCGTCGGTGATGACGAGTGGCACCAGCGTGCGGATCACGTTGCCCGCCACACCGGCCTTGAGGAGGATCAGCCCGCGCTCCATCGAGCCCTGGACGACGCGGGAGGCGATCTCGGCCGACGGCTCCCCCGCCTCGTCCACGAACTCCACACCGAGCATGGCGCCGAGGCCGCGGACGTCCGCGATGTGCGGGTTCCCGGCCTGCATCGTCTCGAAGCGCCTGCGCATGGTCTCGCCGAGGGCCAGCCCGCGCTCGAGCAGCCGCTCCTCCTCGATGACGTCGAGCACCGCCACCGCCGCGGCGCAGGCCACGGGGTTCCCGACGTACGTGCCGCCGATCTGCGAGTCGCCCGGCGCGTCCATGATCTCCGCCCGTCCGACGACTCCCGAGATCGGCATCCCGCCCGCGATCGACTTGGCGACCGTGATCAGGTCCGGCTCGACGCCGAAGTGCTCCATCGCGAACATGCGCCCCGTGCGGCCGTAGCCGCTCTGCACCTCGTCGGCGATGAGGACGATGCCGTGCTCGTCGCAGATCTCGCGGAGGCCCTCGAAGTACGCGCGGGAGGCGGGCACGAAGCCGCCCTCGCCCTGCACCGGCTCGATGATGACGGCGGCGACCGCGTCGGGCGCGACGCGCGTCGTCAGCGCGCGGCGCAGATCGGCGAGCGCGATCTCGGCGGCGTCCGGCCCGAGGCGCCGCTCGTTCGGGAACTCGACCCGGTAGACCTCAGGCGCGAACGGCCCGAACCCGGCCTTGTAGGGCCGGACCTTGGACGTCAGCGACATGGCCATGTGGGTGCGGCCGTGGAACGCGGCGTCGTAGGCGATCACCGCGGGACGGCCCGTGAAGGCCTTGGCGATCTTGACGGCGTTCTCGACCGCCTCGGCCCCGGAGTTGAAGAAGACCGCCTTCAGCGGTCCGGAGATCGGCGTCCGGGCCAGGAGGCGCTCGGCGAGCTCCACGTAGACCTCGTAGGGGACGATGGTGAAGTCGGTGTGCAGGAAGCGCTGCGCCGCCTCGACGACGGCGGCCGTCACCCGGGGGTGCGAATGGCCGACGTTCAGGCAGCCGATGCCACCCGCGAAGTCGATGAAGGTGTTGCCGTCGACGTCCGTCAGCAGCGCCCCGCGTCCCTCGGCGACGAAGAACGGCATCCAGAGCGACTTGGCGTCCGCGACGACGCGCTCCTTCCGTGCCGCCAGCTCGATGGAGGTCGGGCCTGGTACCGCGGTCTTGAGGACGATCGACTTCGCCACGACGGGCACCTCCGGGTCGGCGGGAGACGGCACGCGGACGCGAGCCATTCTTTGGACTAGCGTACCATCACAATACCCCGGCCCGACGGTGGGCGGTGCGCGACGCGCGCGCCTCCGAGGCTCGCCCGCTCTGCCAGAATCGCCGCCATGGTGCTCTCGGACGCCTCCATCCGACAGGCGGTGGCGGCGGGTCGGATCGTCCTCGACCCGTTCGACGACGGGTTGATCCAGCCGGCCTCGATCGACGTCCGCTGCGACCGGCGCTTCCGCGTGTTCCGGAACAGCCGCTACGGCTTCATCGACGTGCGTCGGCACATGCCCGATCTCACCGAGCTCGTGGAGGCGGACGGCGAGGAGCCGTTCATCCTGCATCCCGGCGAGTTCGTCCTCGGAGCCACGCTCGAGCGGGTGCGGCTCGGCGACGACCTCGTCGCCCGGCTCGAGGGGAAGAGCTCCCTGGGCCGCCTCGGCCTCCAGGTCCACTCGACCGCGGGATTCATCGACCCGGGCTTCGACGGCCACGTGACCCTGGAGCTCTCGAACGTCGCGAACCTCCCGATCACCCTCTACGCCGGCATGAAGGTCGGCCAGATCTCCTTCCTGGAGCTCGACGCCCCCGCCGAGCGGCCCTACGGCTCGGGCACGCTCGGATCGAAGTACCAGGGCCAGATCGGCCCGACGCCGAGCCAGTACTGGCGGAACTTCAAAGACGGTCCGGACTGACCAGCGGCGTCGATTGCCGGTGTCCGAAAGCCGTGGTAGCGTTCCGGTACCGCGGAAAGGAGGTGGTCCGTACTTTGAAGGAAGACAGTAGACGGGCGAGTGGAGGTACTCACCCGTAGGGGGCGATTACCCCTGAACTGACGGGAAATCGCCTAGCAAGCGTTGGGGTGACGCAGCAGCCTCGTGGCGCGCGTCGGCGCTCCCTACGAATACCCGTGTAGTACCGCGAACGGGGCGGCCGAAAGGCCGCCCCGTTCTGCGTTCTGCGAGCGGACGACAAGCGTCCGCAACAAGGCCGCTGGACTTGTGGAGGGCTTGCGGGGCGTCAGCCAGGCACCGCGGGCCTCTCCTGAGCTGGGGGCGGCGTCGTCGCCGAAGGGCCTTGTTCGATGCGACTCGAACGGACACCGCCGGCCGTCATGCCGCCCGTCCTCACATCCCCCAGGCCGTCTCGCCCAGGAGCGCCGCCTGGGCGCCCGTCTGTGGCGTGGCCGTGGCGGCCGGGCCGTCACCACGCTCCTCGACGCGCACGCTGAGCGTGCCCGCGACCGGGATCGGCAGCTCCGCCTTCCCGTCGTCGCCGTCGGCGTCGGCCGGCGCGAACGCGACGTGGCCCTCGGAAGCCGCGAGGAGGATGTAGCGGTCCCCGGGCTCGAGCCCGCTCCGTCGGAACAGTCGCAGGAGGTCCGGGTCCTCGTTCTCGAACCGCAGCAGCCGCACGACGGAGTTGCGCGGCACGAGCGACATCGGCTCGCCCGCCTCGCGGGGATGGCCGCCGATCGGATGGCCGTGCGGGCAGGCCGTGGCATCGGCGAGCAGGGCGTACATGCGCTGCTCGAGCGAGTCCGAGATCGCGTGCTCGAAGGTGTGGGCCTCCTCGTGCACCTCGTCCCACGGGATCTTGAACACCGTGGTCAGGAACGCCTCGATGAGCCGGTGTCGGGACACCACCTTCTGGGCCACCTCGCGGCCGTGCGCGGTGAAGTGCAGCCGCTTGCGCTCGTCCCGCTCGACGAGCCCGTCGTCGACGAGGCGGCGGACCATCTCGTTGACGCTCGGCTGCGAGACGTTCATGCCGCGGGCGAGGTTCGCCTGGGTCGGCTCGATGCCGGCCTCCTCGAACCAGAAGAGCTTCTCGAGATAGTCCTGCACGGCCTCGGTCAACGCCATGGAGCCGAGTATAGGACGCCTGCGCAGGTCCGCCCGGACTACCGCCAGTCGACCTCGTCCATGCCGGCCCAGCCTTCCGGCAGCGGCGTGCCGAGGTGCCGGTGGAGCGCCACCTTCAGGGTCCCGAGACCGAGCAGGGCGCACTTGAGCCGCACGGGGGAGAGCGGGATGCCGACCTCCTCGACGATGTCCTCGCGACCGAGCGCGGCCACCTCGTCGACCGGCCGACCCATCACCATCTCGGTCAGCATCGACGTGGCGGCCTGCGAGATCGCGCAGCCGCGGCCGTGGAACCGGATGTCCGCGATGGTCCCGTCGTGGACCTTGAGGTCGATCGAGAGCTGGTCGCCGCACAGCGGGTTCTGACCCTCGGCGCTGACGTCGGGGTCGTCCATCGGCCCGTAGTTCCGCGGGTCCTTGTAGTGGTCGAGGATGTGGTCTCGGTACAGGTCGTCCATGCGGCCTCTCGCCGGGTGACGGGCGGCTCGGTCGCCCTCAGAGGCGGAACGTCCGACGGACGCGGTGCAGTCCCTCGACCAGCCGGTCGATCTCCTCCGGCAGCGTGTAGAGGTAGAACGAGGCCCGCGTCGTCGCCGGGACGCCGAGGCGCTCCATCACGGGCTGCGTGCAGTGGTGTCCGGCGCGGACGCAGACGGCCACCGAGTCGAGGATCTCGGCCACGTCATGCGGGTGCACGCCCTCGAGCGTGAAGGACACGACCCCCCCGCGCTCGGCGGGGTCCTCCGGACCGAGGACCCGCACGCCCGGCACCTCGTCGAGGCGCTCGAGGCAGTACCGCGTGATGCCGGCCTCGTGCTCGTGGATGGCGTCGAGCCCGATGCGCGTGAGGTACTCGATCGCGGCGCCCATCCCGATGACCTCGGCGATGGCGGGCGTGCCGGCCTCGAACTTCCACGGCAGCTCGTTCCAGGAGGTGCGCTCGAGCCGGACGGAGCGGATCATCTCGCCGCCGGTCAGGAACGGCGGCATCGCCTCGAGCAGCTCCCGGCGCCCGTAGAGGCCGCCCGCTCCGGACGGCCCGCAGAGCTTGTGGCCGGAGAACGCGAAGAAGTCGGCGCCGAGCGCCCCCACGTCGATCGGCCGGTGCGGGGCCGACTGTGCGCCGTCGACGACGAGCACGCCGCCCTGCCCGTGGACCCAGTCGGCCAGCGTGCGGACGGGCACGCGCGTGCCGAGGGAGTTCGACTGGTCGACGACCGCGAGCAGCTTGACGTTCCCGGCGGCCGCGATCTCGTCGAGCTCCTCGAGCATCAGCGACCCGTGGTCGTCGATGTGGATGAAGCGGAGCGTGGCGCCCGTCTCGCGGGCCAGGACCTGCCACGGGACGAGGTTCGAGTGGTGCTCGAGCTCCGTGCTCACGATCACGTCACCCGGGCCGAGGTTGGCGCGACCGTAGCTGTAGGCGACGAGGTTCAGGGCCTCGGTGGCATCCCGCGTGAAGATGATCTCCCGCGTCGAGGACGCCCCCAGGAAGGCCCGCACGGTCTCCCGCGCGGCCTCGTAGAGCGCGGTCGACTCCTGACCGAGCGTGTAGACCCCACGGTGGACGTTCGCGTACGACGTCTCGTAGAGCTGCACCATCGAGTCGATGACGGCGCGCGGCTTCTGTGCGGTCGACGCGGAGTCGAGGTAGGCGAGCGGATAGCCGTTGACCTGGCGCGCGAAGATCGGGAAGTCGGCGCGCACGGCGTGCACGTCGAACGGGCTCACGGTAGTTCCTGTGGGGACGGCGGCCACGAAGGGAGTCTACCGGAGGACCGGTTCACGCTCCCGGGGCCGGCCGGGCGTCTGACCAGCGGCCGGCCAACTCGTGTCGCGTCAGCAGCGCAGCTGGTTGATCGTCACCGGCGTCGCGGTCGTCACGGTGTTCCCGCTGATCGTCACGACCACCGACGCGTCGTTGTTCAGGTCGTTCAGCTCCGCCAGGCGGTTCAGATAGTCGGTCCGCACCTGCAGGCAGTAGGTCCCGTTGGGCACGCCCCCGAGCGGCACGAACTGGTCGGGCCGGTCGCTGCCGTACTGGTCGTTCCAGCCGACCGAGACGCCCATGTGCGAGTCGTCGCCGCCCTGGCACACCCGCGCGAACGGGTAGAAGGGCGTGGCCGGAGCCGAGGTCAGCCCGAGGTTGTAAGGCAGC
>CADCWC010000196.1 GCA_902806305.1 uncultured Thermoleophilia bacterium
CTCCTGGGACGTCGCCGCCGAGCGCACCGAGGCGCTCTACGCGTCGGTGGCCGGTCGCGGGTAGGTGATCAGGCGACCGGTCCGGCCGCGGACGCCGCGACGGCCGCGTGCGGAGCGTCGGCGGCGCCGTCCGCCCGGGCCAGGCGCGACGGCCACCAGATCCGCCGGTCGAGGTCGAAGACCAGGGCCGGCACGAGCAGCGACCGGACGATCAGCGTGTCGAGCAGCACGCCGAAGGCGATCGCGAAGCCGATCTCGGTCAGGGCCACGAGCGGCAGCACACCGAGGACGGCGAACGTGCCCGCGAGCACGATGCCTGCCGACGTGATGACCGAGCCGGTGGCGCCGAGACCGCGCAGCATCCCCTCGCGGGTCCCGTGCCGGAGCGTCTCCTCGCGCACGCGCGCCATCAGGAAGATGTTGTAGTCCACGCCGAAGGCGACCAGGAAGATGAACGCGAACAGCGGGAAGCCCGGCTCGACGCCCGGGAACCCGAAGGCGGTGTCGAAGAGGAACGCGCAGACGCCGAGCGTCGCGGCGTAGGAGAGGATCACCGACCCGATCAGGAGCAGCGGGGCGACGAGCGACCGCAGCAGCACCACGAGGATCAGGAAGATGACGGTCAGGACGATCGGCGGCAGGAGCACCGAGTCGCGGGCGGAGGCCACGCGCAGGTCACGCTCCTCGGCCGTCGGTCCGCCGACCAGCGCCGCACCCTCGCCGGCCGTCGCCGCGATGGCGTCGCGCAGATCGGGGATCAGGTCGTACGCGGCGCCGCTGTAGGGCTCCGGCTCGAGCGTCACGGGGAACCGCGCCAGGCCGTCACCCGCCTCGACCTCTCCGAGCGCCGCGACGCCCGCGCTGCCCTCGACGGCCGACCGCACCTGATCGGTCCGCGTCGGGTCGAGCACGATCACGTTGGTCGGCGCGTTCGTCCCGGCCGGGAAGGAGCGACCGATCAGCTCCTGGGCCGCGACCGCCTCGACGTCGGCGCGGAAGCCGTTCGCGGACGTCAGCCCGAAGTTCAGGAAGGCCAAGCCCCCGACCATGAGCAGCAGGGCGGCCGTCGTGCCGGCCCAGACCGGCCGCGGCGCCCGGGCGATCCGCTCGCCGACGCGGCGGAAGACCCCGCGCGTCGCGAGGTCCGTCCGGCCGCCGTCGGCCCGCGGGACGAACGGCCAGAACACCCAGCGACCGACGATCAGGAGCAGGGCGGGGAGGATCGTCAGCATGGCGACGGCCGCCACGGCGACGCCCATCGCGCCCACGACGCCGAGCCCGGCCGTGCCGTTGACCTCGGCGAGGGCCAGGCAGAGGAGCCCGGCGACGACCGTGCCGGCCGAGGCGACGATCGCCGGTCCGGCCTGTCGCAGGGCGACCCGCATCGCGTCGTGACGGTTCTCGTGGCGGTGGAGCTCCTCCCGGTAGCGGGCGACGAGGAGGAGCGCATAGTCCGTCCCCGCCCCGAAGACGAGGACGAGCAGGATGCCGCCGGTCTGGCCGTTGACGGTCACGCCCGCCTGGGTGAGGCCGTAGCCGATCGCCCGCACCGTCAACTCGGCGAACGCCACGCAGATCAGCGGGATGAGCCAGAAGACGGGGCTGCGGTAGATCAGGAGCAGCAGCACGAAGACGAGCACCGAGGTCGACAGGAGCAGCGTGCCGTTGATGTCGCCGAAGACCGAGATGGCGTCGGCGGAGAAGCCGGCCGGGCCGCCCAGCTTCACGTCGAGCCCCTCCGGCGTGCCCGCCAGGGTGGCCCGGAGCTGGTCGACGGCGTCGATCAGCGCCTCGGAGTCGCCACCGACCTCCATCGGCACGGTCACGAGCGCCGCCCTGCCGTCGGGCGAGAGCTGCGGCGGGGTCGGCGCCTCGGCGACCGGTGGCAGCTCCGCCCGGAGCTGTTCGACCTCGGCTGCGACCGCACGCCGGTCCGCCTCGGTGAGGCCTGCCTCGCGGCGGAAGACGATCACGGCCGGCACCTGCTCGCCCGAGGGGAAGCGGTCGGCGAGCTCGAGGGCCTCGAGCGACTCGGTGCCTCCGGGCAGGAACGACGACGACTCGTTCGACTGGGCCCCCTCGAACTTGGCTCCGAACGACGCGCCGCCCGCGATGACGACGAGCCACATCAGGGCCACGATCCACTTCCTGGAGCGTGAGGCGGGGAACGTCAGCAAGTTCGACACGGTGGACCTCCGGGACGGGACGGCGACGGGCCCTTCGCGCCGGGCGACATCGTAGACTGAACTCGGCGAGCAATTTACCATAGGAAGATTCTGACGTGAGTCAAGAGGATGAGCATGCGCGCCTGCGAGCCGCGGTTGGCGCCCGCGCGCGGGCGGTGTACCGCCAGGCGACGACGCTCGCCGCCGCGTTCGCCTCCGACACGGGTCTCGGCGCGACCGTCGCCGGGGCGCTGCGGGTGCTCGACGCGGCGGCGGAGGGTCCGCTGACGGCCTCGCAGCTCGGCACGGAGCTCCGACTCACCTCGGGGGCGGTGACGAAGCTCCTGGACCGCCTGGAGGCCGCCGGGCTCGTCGAGCGCAGGCGGGGCACGGTCGACCGCCGGCACGTGTTCGTCGCCCTGACCGACAAGGCGCGGCGGATCGGCGCCACCCGGCTGGCACCGATCGGCGCGCGCATCGAGGGCGCGACGGCGGAGTTGACGACGGAGGAACTCGCCGTCGTGGAGCGCTTCCTGGCCGCCCTCGCCGACGACGCAGGCTGACCGGAGCCGCGGGCGCGGGACCGTGGCGCGCGGAGGGGTGGCACCGGTTGACGCGGCCCCGCCCGAGGAGTACACCTACCAGCCCCGGCGGGCTTGGGCCGGCAGTCGCGTCGCACGCACGAGCACCGTGCAGCGAGATCCGAAAGGGAGTGGCAGATGACGGCCATGGATCGGCGTACGTTCCTCGGCGTCGGCGCGACCGCGGCGGCCGGCAGCACGATGCTCAGCGCCGTCGCGCTCGAGCGCCTGACGGCCAGGTCCGCGCTCGCGGCGTCCGGCTCCGGTCGCGGCCTGAAGGCCCGCGCCGCGACGTCGGAGGCGGGGTACGGCCCCGTCGCGCCGGTCAAGGATCAGCGCGGCGTCGAGGTTCTGGCGCTCCCGGCCGGCTTCAGCTACGTCACGTTCGGCCACATCGGCGGCCGCATGAGCGACGGTCGGCCCACGCCGCTCGCCCTCGACGGGATGGCCGCGTTCGCCGGCCCGGACGGCACGGTGCGGCTGATCCGCAATCACGAGGACCGCAACCCGCCGGGCGAGGGCAGCCTGCGCGCGCCGTTCCGGCACAAGTACGACCGGCAGGCGGGCGGCGGCACGACGACGCTCGACTTCAACCCGCGCACCCGCCGGCTGGTGCGCAGCTTCGTGAGTCTGGCCGGCTCGGTCGTCAACTGCGCCGGCGGCATCGCGTACGGTCGTCGCGGCTGGATCACCTGCGAGGAGACGGTCGCCGGGCCGAACCACACGAGGGAGGATCTGCGGTTCCCGCGCCGTCACGGCTACTGCTACTTCGTGCCGGTCGACCGCGGGCCGGCCGATCTGCGGCGGACGGCGCCGCTCCGCGCGATGGGGCGGTTCGCACACGAGGCCGTCGCCGTCGACCAGCGAACCGGCATCGTCTACCAGACCGAGGACCCCGGGTCGGGCCTGGGTGCAGGGTTCTACCGGTTCCTCCCCAAGAACCCGGAGAAGCTCGAGGCCGGTGGTCGGCTGCAGATCCTCGGCGTCCGCGGCGCCCCGCAACGGGACATGCGCAAAGGTCAGACGCCGGGCGACGCGCTCGCCGTGGAGTGGTTCGACATCGACGAGCCGGACCCCGAGTACACCGCCGACAACGACCCGCGCGGTGTCTTCAACCAGGGGCACGGCAAGGGCGGGGCGCTGTTCAACCGGCTCGAGGGCTGCTGGTACGACGAGGGCTCGATCTTCTTCGTCTCCACGAGCGGCGGCGACGCCGAGAACGGCGACGTCAACTCGGACGGCTACCGCGAGGGGTTCGGGCAGGTCTGGGAGTACCGCCCGCACCCGCGGCACGGCGGCCGGCTCACCCTCTGGTTCGAGTCCCCGGACGGCGGCGTGCTCGACTCCCCGGACAACCTGACGGTGACGCCGCGCGGCGGCCTGCTGCTCTGCGAGGACGACGCCAGCACCCGCTACGTCGACACGCATCCGCTGCGGCCCGGCCTGGGTCATGTCAACCGGCTCATCGGCCTGTCCGTGGCCGGCGACCCGTTCGAGTTCGCCGTCAACATCTTCAGCGAGTCGGAGCTCGCGGGCGCCTGCTTCAGCCCGAACGGCCGGTGGCTCTTCTTCAACGTCTTCGGGGCGTCCGAGGGGACGCCCTCGGAGAACCTCGGCGGCGGCATGACGTGCGCCGTCACGGGTCCCTGGGCGCAGGGACCGCTCTGACCTGACGGGCGGGGGGCGTCGGTCCGCCGGCGCCCCCGGCCGGTCCCGGCGTCGGTCGCCGGCCTCTCAGTCGCCCGGCGCGGCGGTCGAGTCGGGCTCGCGCCGCCCGAGCAGCAGGTCGTCGAGGCGCGCGGCGAGGCCGTCGGGACCTTGCTCCAGCGTGATCTGGTGGAAGAAGCGCGCCATCGAGACGCCCGCCCGGAAACGTCCGAGGTGCGGCTCGACCGTCTCGCCCGCGGCGAGCGCCAGCATGAGGCCGGGGTAGTCGCCGCCCGCGGCCAGCGGCAGCGGGAACAGGCCGCCGAAGCGGGGGTTGACGTCGGTCACCTCGTGGCGTCCGGGCGCCACCCGGAAGCACTGCACCGTGCCCGGCCCGCGCAGCGGCAGCGCCTCGGCGACCGAGCGGGCCACCTCGACGAGCTCCGCGTCCTCGATCGTCGTGCCCTTGATCTGCTCCCCGCCCTTCTTGCCCTGCATCAGCCGCGGGATGGCGTTCAGGCAACGGCCGTCGAGGTCGCAGAGCAGGTCGATCGAGAACTCCTGGCCCGGGCAGAGCTCCTGCACCATCGAGGCCACCGGGGAGTAGGCCAGGAAGAAGTCGACCTCCGCACGCGTCTCGCAGCGGTAGATGTGCTCCGAGCCGCGGCCCTGCCGCATCTTGACCAGGACGGGGTAGCGCAGGTCGTCGGGCAGGCCGGCGTCGGGGTCGACCGTCCGCGGGCTCGGGATGCCGCGGGAGACGAGGAACTCGTGCATGCGGTACTTGTCGACGCAGATCCGGGTCGCCTCGGCGTCCGAGATGAAGACCGTGGCGCCCGCCGCCTCCAGCCGCTCCCGCCCGTCGGCGAGCTCCTCGAGGTCCCACTCCGAGCACGGCACGACGACGGCGATCTCGTGCCGCTCCACGAGCCGCACCAGGTGGTTGATGTAGTCGGGGTCGGTCGCGCGCGGGGCCCGCTCCCAGCGGTCGCAGAAGTGCACGGCGGGCGCGAGCGGGTCCGTGTCGGTCCCGACGACCACGCCGCCCTCGCCGCGGGCGGCGAGCGCGTCGCGGAACGCCGTCACGTTGTCGACGCGGAGGCCGACGCAGGTCAGGAGCACGTTCACGACCCGCTCCCCGCGTGGCCGTCGGCCGCCTTCGCCGCCTCCGCCTCCGGCGTCGTCCAGCCGCCGACGCCCTCCTTGTAGGTCGTGTCGGGCCGGAGCAGGACCCCGACCGTGCGGACCAGGATCTGCAGGTCGAGCAGGAGCGAGCGGTGCTCGACGTACCAGACGTCGAGCTCGATCCGCTCGCTCCAGGGCAGGCGCGCCCGGCCGTGCAGCTGCGCCCAGCCGGTCAGGCCGGGCCGGACCTCGAGGCGCCGGCGCTGCCGCGGGGTGTACGTGTCGACCTGGTACTGCAGGGTGGGTCGTGGCCCCACGAGGCTCATGTCGCCGCGCAGCACGTTGACGAGCTGGGGCAGCTCGTCGAGCGAGGTGCGCCGGAGGACCTCGCCGGTGCGCGTGATGCGGCTGTCACCACGGTCGACGGCGTAGCCCGCGCCGACGGTGTGGGCGTCCACGATCATCGTCCGCAGCTTGAGCAGGGTGAACGGCCGCCCGTCGCGCCCGACCCGCTCCTGGCGGAAGAGCGCCGGACCGCCGTCCTCCCGGCGGATGGCGAGCGCGGCGACGCCGAGGGCCGGAGCCGTCAGGAGCAGCCCCGCCGTCGCCCCCGCCACGTCGAGCAGGCGCTTCAGCCGCTCCTCGAGCGGGCTCACCGCGTCCCCTCGGCCTTGTCCCAGACCGGCTCGACCCCGCGTACCACGTCGACGAGCCCGAGCACGGTGGCGAGGCTCACGAGCACGTAGTACTGCGCCACCGCCAGCAGCCGGACGCGGCCACCGGTGGCGGCGGACGCCACCGCGGCCGCGCCGAGCAGCCCCTGCCCGGCCAGGAGCACCCGGGCGCCGCGGTCGCCGCGGCCCCCGGAGACCAGCGAGCTGCCCAGCAGCGCCAGGTGCAGCAGGCCGCTCGCGTAGCGCAGCAGCCGGTGCGAGACCATCTGCAGCCAGTACAGCGGACCGAGCCGCCGCAGCGAGAACATGCGGCCCCGGAGGACGAGCAGCCAGCAGTGCCCGAACATCCGCACCTTCCGCCGGAACTCGTCCTCGAGGTCGGTCGACATCTTCTCCGTGGCCTCGGCCTCGGCGACGTAGACGGCCCGCTTCCCACGGCCGACCATGCGGTACGGGAGGGACAGGTCGTGGCCGAAGCGCGGGTCGACCTCCTCGTAGAAGTCGCGTCGGACGGCGTAGATCGCGCCGTTCCCGCCCGTGACCGAGCCCGTCTGCGACTCCCGCGCGCGCAGCGCGAGCTCGAGGCGCCAGTACGTCCCCTCCTGGTTCGTCCCCTGCGGACTCTCGAGGCGCAGCCGCCCGCACGCGTAGGCCACGTCCGGGTCGGCGAAGGCGCGTACCAGTCGACGCAGGGCGTCCGGCGCCCACAGGCAGTTGGCGTCGGAGAACGCCAGGACCTCGGCGTCGAGCCTCCGGACGGCCACGTTCTGGGCGTTCACCTTGCCGCCACGAGGCGCCCGGATCAGCTCGACGCCGCGCCCGGCGAACGACCGCACGATCTCGTCCGTGCGGTCCGAGGAGGCGTCGGAGGCGACCACGATCCGGAGGCGGTCGGATGGGTAGTCGAGCGCGAGCGCGTTCTCGAGCCGCGCCGCGATCACGTCCTCCTCGTTGTAGGCCGTGATGACGAGCGCCACGGTCGGCGTGACGTCCCCCGCGCGCACGGGGCGGGGCCGCAACCGGGCCACCGCGGCGCCGCCGAGCGGGTAGCCGACGTGGGTCCAGGCGAGCAGGGCGGTCGAGAGCCACATCAGCGCGCGCGTCCA
>CADCWC010000197.1 GCA_902806305.1 uncultured Thermoleophilia bacterium
AGCGTCCGGGAGCCGACCGGCTGTCCCGTCGAGATGTGCTCCTCGATGACGCGGCGCAGGATGCGGCGGCGGCGAGGGGTGATGTCGTCGGCGTCAGTCCTCATCGCGGATCAGCCGGGCGACGACGTCGTTGGCCACGAGCCGCCCCCGGCGGGTCAGGACCAGTCTACCGTCGTGGCGCTCGAGCAGGCCGATCGCGCCCATCCGCACGAGGCCCTCCTCGTCGAGCACGGCCTCGACCGCGGCCTCCTCGACGCCGTCGGCGAGGCGGAGCCCGAGCATCACGCGTTCCTGCACCCGCACGGTCAGGGTGAGCGCCTCGTCGCGGGCCGGCGGCAGCTCGTCGCGGGCGTGCGCCTCGAGGTAGCCCGCGAGCCGCGGGCCGTTGGTCCGCCGCACGAGGCCGAGCGTCGAGACGGCCCCCACACCGATCCCGAGGTAGTCGCGGCCCGTCCAGTAGCCGCGGTTGTGCCGACCCTCGTGGCCGTCCCGCGCGAAGCTGGCCGTCTCGTACCAGCGGTAGCCCGCCGCCTCCAGTCGCGCCACGACGCGTTCGTAGTGGTCCTCGAGCAGCTCGGCCTGCGTGCGCAGGGCCGCGCCGTGGTGCACGCTGAAGCGGGTCCCGGGCTTCGCCTCGAGCTCGTAGGCCGAGACGTGCTCGGGCGCGAGCTCGACGAGCGTGTCGAGGTCGCGCTCGAGCATCGCCGCCGTCTCGCCCGGCACGCCGTAGATCAGGTCGAGCGAGAGGTTCGCCACCCCGGCGGCCCGCAGCGTCGCGACGGCCGCCCGCACCGTCTCCGGCCGGGCCCGCCGCTCGAGCGTGGCGAGCAGCTCGGGCGCGAAGGACTGCGCGCCCAGGGAGACCCGCGCGCCCCGGACGGCGAGCAGCTCCGCCAGCGCGGGCGTGACGGTCTCGGGATTGCACTCCACGGTCAGCTCGTCCGTCGCGGCGGGCAGGCCGTCGAGCAGTCGGGCGAGCAGCGACGGTTCGAGCAGCGTCGGCGTGCCGCCCCCCACGAACACCGTCTCGGGACCGTCGTCGACCACGCCCGCCGCCCGCCGGAGCGCGAGCTCGCCGAGCAGCGCCTCGACGTAGGGTGCGTGCTGGGCGTGGCGTCCGGTGACGGTCACGAAGTCGCAGTAGCCGCACCGGTGCGCGCAGAAGGGGACGTGGACGTAGAGGTGGCGGACGGACGGCACGAACCCATTGTCGCGGAGCACCCCGCGCCCTCGGCGTCGAGGGGCGACGGCGCGGCAGCGCGGTACCATGGCCCTCATGGCCATCGCCCCCGCGTCCGTCCGCCCGTGCGTCTGCGAGTTCGCGCTGCCGCGCTGCGACGCCTCGTGCAACCGCCGCATGCTCGAGAAGACGTTCTACATGGCCTGCCTCGACCTGAACGGCCGCTCCTGCCTCGTGGTCGGCGCGGGACCCGTCGGCCTGGAGAAGGTCGAGGGCCTGCTGGCCGCCGACGGACGCGTGACGGTGATCGCGCCCGAGGCTGTCGCGGCGATCCGCGAGCTGCACGAGCGCGGCGAGATCGAGTGGATCGAGCGGCGGTACGAGACCGGTGACCTCGAGGGTCGCTTCCTCGTCGTGGCGGCCACCGAGGACACCGAGCTCAACGTGCGCGTGTTCCGGGACGCCGAGCGCCGCGCCATGCTCGTCAACGTCGTCGACGTGCCGCCGCTCTGCAACTTCATCCTGCCCGCCATCGTGCGCACCGGGCCGATCGCCATCGCGATCTCGACGTCGGGCGCGAGCCCGGCGCTCGCCAAGCGCATGAAGCGGGAGATCGCCGAGGCCTACGGCCCGGCCCACGCGCGTCTGGCCGAGCTCCTCAACGGCATCCGCGGCTGGGCCCGCGACACGTTCGCCACCTACGGCGAGCGCAAGGTCTTCTTCGAGGAGCTCGTCAACGGCGACCCCGACCCGATCGCTCTGCTCCGGGCGGGCGACGAGGACGCCGTGCTGGCGCTGATCGAGGAGCGCCAGGCCGACGCCTCCCGGCTCGTCGGCCGCTGAGGCCCGACGGCTCGGTCACGAGGCCGTTCCGGGCGTGAGGCGCCCGCGCTGCACGAGCCGCTCGAGGGCGGCCACGGCCTCGTCCCAGAACTGCGTGCCGCTGTGGCGCCGGCACTCCTCGACGGCGGCCTCCACGGGCATGCCCGGGCGGTAGGGGCGCTCGCTCGTCATCACGTCCCACGCGTCGGCGAGCGCCAGGAGCCGCGCGCCGTCCGCGATCTCCGAGGCCCGCAGGCCGTCCGGATACCCTGTCCCGTCGAGCCGCTCGTGGTGCCCGCGCACCCAGGCGACCTGCTCGGGCGCGAGGATCTCGCCGACGATCTGGGCGCCGAGGGCGGCGTGGACCTTCACCTGCTCGAACTCCACGGGGCCGAGCGGCCCGGGTCGCAGCAGGATCGCATCGGGGACGCCGATCTTGCCCACGTCGTGGATCAGGCCCGCCTCGTGCAGGTGCACGAGGTCCTCCGCGTCCCAGCCGAGCTCCTCGGCCAGCATCCGCGCCACCGCGGCCACACGTTCGGAGTGGCGTTGCGTGGAGGGGTCCTTGGCGTCGACGGCCCGGGCCAACGCCCGGATGCCGACCACGGCGTGCGCGTGGGCGAGCGCCTCGGCGCGCTGGCGCACCGAGAGCTCCGCCACGTCCTCGGGCGTGTAGCGGCAGACGCGGTTGCGCCCGTGCTCCTTGACCCAGTAGAGCGCGCCGTCGGCGAAGCGGACGAGCTGCTCGGCGTCCGCGGCCTGCTCCAGGTCGGCCACGCCGATCGAGACGCTCAGCGGCACGCCGACGATCCGTCCCGCTGTGGCCGCCAGGCTCCGCACGCGCTCCGCGACGGCCAGGGCGTCGTCGGGGGAGGCCTCCGGCATCAGCAGGGCGAGCTCGTCGCCGCCGACGCGGGCGAAGAGGTCGCTCGCGCGCAGCACCGGGACGATCTGGCGCGCCAGTGCGACGAGCACCTGGTCGCCGACCTGGTGGCCGAGCGCGTCGTTGATCTGCTTGAACGAGTCGACGTCGATCAACGCCAGGCACAGCCCGCGGCCGTGCCGGTGCGCGCGCTCCACCTCGACCAGGAGCCGCTCCTGGAAGGTGCGGTGGTTCGCGAGGCCGGTCAAGGGGTCGGTGAAGGCCTGGTTCGCGAGCCGCTCCCGCGCCTCCGCGTTCGCGATCGCGAGGCCGACGAGCTCTGCGAACGACTCGAGGCTCTCCTGCGCCGCGCCCTCGAGGGGCGCGGCGCTCGACTGCACCCCGATGGCGCCCCAGACGCGGCCGCCGACCACGATCGGCGTGCGGAGCTCGCGGTTCGGCGCCCCCGCCGGGCGGGGCAGCGGGTCGCACCGGGAGAGCTCCCGCGTCGGGTCGTCCGGCGCGACCCGCACCGTCTCCCCCGTCGCCGGCCCGTGGATCTCGGGCTGCGCGTCCGCCCCGACCACCGTGACGTGGTCTGCGTCCTCGAACCGCCAGACGACGCCGACGTCGGCGCCGTGCAGCGACCGCACCTCGCGCGCAACGAGCGCGAAGACCTCGTCCAGGGACACGGCGGCGGCCACCGTGGTGGCCACGCCGCGGAGCGCCGCCTGCTGCTCACGGACGGCATCGGCGCGTCGTCGTGACTGGGCGTTCGCCAGCGCGAGCGACGTCAGGTGCGCGAACTGCGACAGCCGGTCCTCGTCGTCGGCCCGGAACGCCGGCTCGTCGCGGCTGACGACCACCACGCCCCAGATGCGGCCGTCGAGCATGATCGGAGCGGCCAGCTGATGCGGGAGGCCTGCCGACGGCACGTCGCCACGTCGTTCCGCCCGGCCGCTCGCGAGCACCGCCGTCGTGATCTCGTGCGGCGGCCGGTGCAGGCGCCCGGCACCGTCGCCCTCCTCGCCGACGTCGCCGGACAGCGCGAGCAGGTCGCCGTCGGGCAGGACCCGGAGGACCGTCCCGCCGTCCGCGTCGAAGAGGTGCAGGACCTCCTCGACCACGAGCGCCACGACGTCGGCGGGCTCGAGCCCCGCGGCCACACCGGTCGCGAGTCGCCGGAGGGCGGTCTGGTCGGCCGTCACGCGGCGGGCGTGGGCGCGGACCTCCGCGTTGCCGACCGCGAGCGCGACGAGCTCCGCGAACCGGATCACGCGGACCGCCTCCTCCGGCGCGAACGGCCGCGTGCGCCGTCGCGCGGCGACCAGGAAGCCCCACACGTTCCCGCCCACGACGATCGGAGCGGCCACGCGCCGCTGTGCTCCGGCCGCTCCGGCCCGCCGGCTGCCGACCACGCCGCGCCCCTCCCGGAGCGCTGCGAGGGACGCGTCATCGAGGACGGGGATCTCCGCCCCGGGTCGACGGGACCAGCTGCCGACCGTCGTGACCGCGCCGTCGTCGTCGAACCAGCCGGCCACGCAGCTGTCGGCGTCGACCAGCCGGCCGAGCTCCTCGACCACGAGGCCGAACGCGCGCGACGGCTGTTCGGCGGCCGAGATGGCGACGGCGACGCGGTGCTGCGCCGCCTGCTCCGCCGCCATGTCGGACGCGAGCCGGTCGCTCTGGTGGACGCGCTCGGTGGTCGCCTCACGCTCCAGCGCGAGGTTCACGAGCGTGGCGGCCCGCTCGGCGGCGCGCAACTCGGCGAGCGTCGGCCCGCGCTGCTCGTCGAGCGCGCAGGCCAGGGTGCCGCGCGGCGTGCCGTCGGCCGCGAGCATCGGCAGCGCGAAGACGGCCCGCGGTCCTGTGGTCCGGACGTCGTCGGGCAGGCCGGCGTAGACCTGGTCGGAGGCGACCGCCTCGACCACCACCCGGCTCCGACGGCGGATGGCGGCCGCGCAGGCGCCGGGGGCCTCGCGGACCTCCCGACCGTCGATCACCGCGCGCCACGCCGCAGTCAGTCGCCCGCCGTCGAGCACGTGGAGACGTCCCTCGTGCGGCACGGTCACGGCGGCCTGGAGCGACGGCTCCTCGGACTCGAGCAGCTCGAGCGTCCGCCCGACGATCTCCTCGAGCGGCGCGTCGGCCACGATCGACGCCAGCACGGCGACCCGGCCGCCCTCGGCGACGACGCGCCGCCCCACCGTGCTGGAGCGGGTCAGCATCCGCCCCGCCGGGCAAGGCGCGCGACGTCCACGTCGCTGTCGCGGACGGATGGCTCCGGCCGCGGCGACACGCCGCTCCCCTGCTCGACCCTCATACGCACGCCCCCGCTGGACACCTCTCGGACGGTCTGCAGGGTCGCGGTCGCCGCTCGTGCTCCCGACGGCCCACGCCGCCGGGCCGGGACCCCCCCCACCGGCTCCTCGTCGATGAGCCGGCAGTCCCCGGGGCGTTCGCCCCGCACCCACGTCTTACAGCCTACTCATCCGAGTCAAGACCCCGCCGCCCGGGCGGTCGGCCGGACGCTCGGCGGGCGCAGATCGGCCGAGGTGAACTCGGCTATGCGGCGTCGCTGGCCGCGCGTGCGGTGCGTGCGAAGCGCTCCTGCAGGACGGGGACCTGGCCCGCCGGGACCGGCCGCGAGAAGTGGTAGCCCTGGGCGTAGTCGCAGCCGACGAGCTCCAGGTGGGCGGCCTGCCCGCCGGTCTCGACACCCTCGGCGACGACCTCGACCCCGAGCGAGTGGGCCATGCTGATGGTGGCCGCCACGATCGCCGAGTCGCCGAGCTCCTGCCCGACCCCGCCGACGAACGAACGGTCGATCTTGAGGACGTCGACCGGGAAGGAACGCAGGTAGGACAGCGACGAGTACCCCGTCCCGAAGTCGTCCAGGAAGAGCCGGCAGCCGACGTCGCGCAGCAGTTGGACGGGGGCCAGGAGCTCGCCGCTGTCCATCAGCGCGCTCTCCGTCAGCTCGAGGCCGAGGAGCGTCGGATCCACGCCCGTCTGGTCGATGACGGCTCCGACCTCTCCCCAGTAGCCGGGCTCGCGCAGCTGCACGGCCGACACGTTCACCGACACGCCGAGCGCCCGCAGGTCGGGCCGCTCGGCCCGCCAGCGGGTGACGTCCCGGCAGGCCTGCTCGAGCACCCACCGACCGATCGGCACGATCAGGCCGGCCGACTCGGCCAGCGGGATGAAGTCGGCGGGCGAGACGAGCCCCCGCGTGGGCGACTGCCAGCGCAGGAGCGCCTCGACGTGCACGAGACGCCGCACTCCCCGCAGGGACACGATCGGCTGGTAGACGAGGTGCAGCTCGCGCCGGTCGAGGGCGCGCCGCAGGTCGTCCCGCATCGAGAGCTCGGCCAGCAGGTGCCGGCGCGTGGCGGGATCGAACAGCTCGCGCTCGTGCGGACCGCGCTCCTTGGCGCGGTACATCGCCGTGTGGGCGTCGCGGACGAGGTCCTCTGCGCTGCCCTCGCCCCCGGGTCCGACGGCCACGCCGATCCCGGCCGTCACGGTGTGCACCACGCCGTCCAGGCCGAACGGCTCCGACAGGAGGACGGTGACGATGTCCGCCACGTCGAGCGCGTCGTCGTCGGCCGGGCCGACCGTGAGGATGCCGAACTCGTCGCCGCCCAGGCGCGCCACGACCCGATCGCCGAGCCCCGCCCGGAGACGCTCGGCGACCGCGGCCAGGAGTGCGTCGCCGACGCCGTGGCCGAGCGTGTCGTTGATCTCCTTGAAGCCGTCCAGGTCCATGAAGAGGACGGTCGGCTCGCCCGTGCGGACGCCGGCGCGCGTGTCGGCCAGCGCCTCGGCCACGCAGGCCGTGAAGCCGCGGTGGTTCGCGAGGCCGGTGAGCGGATCCGTGACGGCCAGCCGCCGCAGCTCCGAGTCGGTGGCGGCGCGGTCGAGGGCCGCGGCGAGGACGTTGGCCAGGGAGGTGAGGAACGCGGTGTCCTCGGGGCCGAAGACCCGTGGCGCGCGGGTGTGGATGCTCAGCACGCCGCGCGGCACGCCGCCCCGCAGCAGGGGGACGGCCAGGCCGGAGACGGCGCCCAGATCGCGCGGCAGATCGCCGTCCAGCGAGGGGCGCGCGGCCGCGAGGTTCGGGATCGCGACGGGAGCCCCGGCGGCGAGGGCGGCCCGGGCGTGGCCGTCGCGCCCGGCGGGGACGTTCCCGCGCAGCCGGACCCGCTCGGCGTCGTCGATGCGCACGGTCAGGCCGTCGTCCGGGCGCAGCTCGTAGACGCAGACGAGATCGCCGCCGAGCTGCTCGCGCGCGAGCGCGAGGACCTCACCGGTGACGTCGTCGACGTCCGGGGCGGTGAGGGCGCGACGGCCGAGCTCGGCCAGGACGGTCTGACGGGCGGCGCGATCCTGGAGGGTGCGGCGGGCCCGGACGAGC